>JBILOD010000275.1:0-5731 GCA_044374645.1 Pseudobdellovibrionaceae bacterium
TTCCTGACGATATCGCTCTGTGCGAGTCCATTTTGGTGAACCGCCGGAGGTCTATGGATTGAAATCCCCAATTTCGAGATTTTCACGACTCGAAATCAAACACTTACTATGGGCTTCGATGACTTCGCAAAAACTGTCTGAAAACATGATAGCTTGCATGGGCGGTTCCCATCAAAAATGGAATCTTGAAGTTTGCCGCTTGGGCCGGAGTAGCCGCCGGCAATAATGAGTCTGCCGGTAAAAATAAGAACAAAGTGTCGACAGGGCTCACCATGTTTTAGAAAGCTGGTGAACCTATACTCACTGTGCATGCACCAAGTTAAATGAGAGATGACGTTACTCACCATCTGATGACTTCGACCTCAAGCAGGTTTAAGGAACCTTGTATGGAAATCAAATTTTCAAGAGCTAAATCATCAGATTATTCAGCGATTCAGCGACTCTATGCTTTATTGGTGAATGACTCAAACATTAGAGTGACTGAAGAGCGAATTTCCGCTTTGGAGAGTGATCCAAATAACATTCTGGTTGTTTCTAAAATCGATGGGGCGGTGATAGCTTCAGCATTTTTGGTTATTTGCCTTGATGTGATGTATGGTGATCAACCTTTTGCATTGGTTGAAAATATAGTGGTCGATCCAGCTTATAGACGCAATGGTGTTGGAGCGAAATTAATGAAATATATTCACCAAATTTGCCGGGACAAAAAATGCACTAAAGTCTTACTATCAAGTAGTATTTCTCGATCAGATGCTCATAGATTTTTTGAGCGAAACGGTTATCGGGGCGATTTAAAACGAGCTTTTGTGAATTATCTCAATCGTGAACAGTAGCTGGTTAGGTGAAGGAAGGTCGGACGCTAAAACATTTAACTAACTTATCTGTTTTTAAGTATTTAAAACGATTTTGCCTCTAAAATGAAAAAGGCCCCAAGGTTTACCTTGAGGCCTTTATGGTTGCGGGGGCAGGATTTGAACCTACGACCTTCGGGTTATGAGCCCGACGAGCTACCAGACTGCTCCACCCCGCGATAGATACTAACTCTTTGAAAGCAGTTGTTTGGTTCTAAGTGGGCCACCATTTAATGTCAAGGGGCTTTTATAGTTGTGGTGATAATACGTGTGGTCATTTGAAATGAAAAAATCTAAACCATTCATCAAGTTCAAGATATCAAAGGGATTTAGCAGAATTTCAGATTTCCGTCGGACCAGTAACAATATCAACCTTCGACGGCAACTCCGAATTTGAGGGACCAAACAGGAAGGAATGCCGCCAGTGATGAAAATTTACCGTCATTATAAACAAAAATACTATAAGCTCTTTGGAATTGCCAAACACAGCGAAACTCTCACCGATCTAGCCTACTACGAATGTCTCTATAAAAATCCCACTGGCCAGTTTTGGGTACGCCCCTCGGAGCTCTTCTTTGGCACGATCGAAATCAATGGAAAAATGGTTCCGCGTTTTGAAGAAGTCACTCTACGCGTGGAATCAAACACCACAATCAGTAACGACCAAATTGCTCTCATTCGACCTATTGTGGAAAAAACCATTGGCCCCTGGGATGACCAATGGTTCCACTCGCAGTTTAGAAATCACACTCAGTATTTCCTCCTCACAGCCTATCTTGATGATAAATTGGTAGGATTCAAACTTGGCTACGAAGAGGATCAATGGACTTTTTACAGTTGGCTTGGAGCTGTACTTCCGGAGTATCAAAAGCTTGGCGCAGCCACATCTCTGATGCTGGCCCAACATGATTGGTGCCAAAAACAGGGCTACCACAAGATTCGTACCCAATCGCGAAATCGATTCAAAGACATGATAAAACTAAATTTGAAGCACGGATTCGATATCATCGGGACACACACCTCCAGTGATCCCCAAGGTCTCAAGATTGTTCTCGAAAAAAAATTAGTCAACTAGTGACTGGCGGCCGTAATTTTGTTCTGTTAAAAAATTTTTGAGACCGAATCTTGCATTTAAGATGAATTGGGGTAGTTTGCGACCCCATATCTTATATATATGACGATTAACTACGATCTGGAGACGAATATGATCATTAATCTTGCCGAAATCAGTCCAGAAGGTGAAAGCTTTTCATACTCCCGTAAGTCTGGTGAGTTGAATACCATTCTCAATGACCTCATTGGCGACAATGACTATTTGATTGAATTCACGCTCCGCCCCTTAGATCAAGGCTTCGAATTAATAGGTTCAGCCAAGACCCAAACCCCAGAGCTTTGCTCGCGCTGTGGCATTGATATTAAGGTAAAAATCGACAAATCCTTTAGTGAATTGCTGCTGCCAAAGCTCAATACCCCAGCTCATGGCGACCACTATTCTAGGGTGAATCATTTTACTGACCTCCATGAAGAAGGTGGCCCTAGTGTTGTTGAATTCGAAAACTTAATGTTCAATGCTGGCGAATACCTCCATGAACTCATTGGGTTACAAATCCCATTAAAACCCGTTGGGGAAGCCAATGAGGACGGTGACTGCCTAGTTTGCGGCCTTAATATTGAGAACACGAATTTTGGGTACGACGAGGTTCTTCCTATCGAAAAAAACAACCCTTTTGCGGCTCTAAAGAATATAAAGTTGAATTAAAGGTTGATTTTAGGAAAAGTTTCGTTATTTTACCGAGTTCGTTAGATTAATTACTAATAGAGCTTTTTAGCCATTGAGAGGTGACGTATGCCAACACCCAAGAAGAAAACAAGTCGTTCACGCAGAGACATGCGCCGTTCACACGACGGACTATCTACTCCAGCTATGTCACTAGATGCTAAATCTGGTGAATGGGTTCGCCCCCACTGTGCACATAAAGGCACAGATGGTGCTTACTATTACAAAGGAAAACAAATCAGCGCCGCTAAATCAAAAGAGTAGTCGGTTAAAGCATGAAAACGCCGTATCGATCTAGAGTTGCAGGAATTGGTTCTTACCTTCCTGAGCACATCCTGAGTAACCACGATCTAGAAAAAATGGTTGATACCAATGATCAGTGGATCAAAGAACGAACTGGAATTGAACGGCGCCATATTGCCAGCAAAGATCAATGCACAAGCGATCTTTGCCTGATTGCTACTGAAAACGCATTGGCCGATGCCCAAATGAAGGCGTCGGATATTGATTTTATACTTATAGCCACATCAACTCCTGATCAGGTTATGCCAAACACAGCGGCTGTCCTACAGCATAAACTTGGTATCACCAGTATTCCTTGTTTAGATGTCTCAGCTGCCTGCTCTGGATTTGTTTATGGTTTATCAGTCGCCGATCAATTTATTCGTACAGGAATGTATAAAAACATTCTTGTGATTGGGGCTGAAATCATCAGCCGACTCGTCAACTATAAAGACCGCGAAACATGCATTTTATTTGGTGATGGCGCAGGGGCTTGGATTTTGAGCCGCACTGATGCCGATGCTAATGATGGTATTTTTAGTACTCATTTGCATGCCAACGGCGAAGTGGGAGACTTATTTGTTCTTCCGGCCGGCGGTTCTAAAATGCCTTTCACACAAGAGGTTCTTGATAAAGGACAGCATTACGTTGTGATGAAAGGTCGCGAGATTTTCCGTCATGCCGTAAGAACCCTAACTGAATGTTGCCACGAAGCCCTCAAAGCTAATAATGTGGAAAGCTCTCAAGTTGACTGGGTTGTTCCTCACCAAGCCAACGTTCGTATTCTCGATAGCGTTGCTGAATACTTTGGAATTCCAAAAGAGAAAGTGATCGTTAGTTTAAACGAAACAGGAAACACATCTGCTGCGTCAATTCCCCTAGCTTTTTACATGGCTGTTAAGGAAGGAAAGATCAAACGTGGTCAAATGATTCTACTCGCTGCCTTTGGGGCGGGCTTGACTAGTGGCAGTGCTTTAATGAGGTACTAATCTATGTGGGCCTATTTTTTCCCAGGCCAGGGAAGCCAAAGTCCAGGAATGGGCCAATGGCTTTATAATGAATTTAATATAGCAAAACATGTTTATGAAGAAGCCAGCGATGCGCTCAAATTCGATCTGAAAAAGCTTTGCTTTGAAGGACCAGAAGATGAACTTCAAAAAACTGAGAATACTCAGCCGGCGATACTTGCAACTTCGATTGCCTACTTTCGCACCTTCAACAGTTTAGTGGATTTAACACCACAAGTAGCTCTTGGTCATTCCATTGGTGAATATGCAGCCTTGGTTTCATCGGGAGTTTTACCTCTCGATCAAGCTGTATTTGCGGTCCGTGAACGCGGCCTTGCCATGCAATCAGCCGTTCCTTTGGGAAAGGGTGGCATGTGTGCTGTCCTCAATCTTGATGATGCTGAGGTCAAAGCCTTTTGCGCTTGGGCCTCTCAGGAATCCGGATTGGGCCTTATTGAGGCTGCTAACTTTAATACTCCAGGCCAAGTTGTGATCAGCGGCATTCAAACTACTCTTGAGTGGGCTCAAAAAAATTGGGCCAGCTATCAAGGCCCAGGGGCCGGCAAAAAAGCCCGCTTTATTCCCTTGAAAGTTTCTGCCCCTTTTCATTGTTCACTCATGAAGCCCGCCGAAGAAAAGATGGCAATTATTTTGGGAGCCATTCCCTTTCAAAAAGCACAATGGCCCATCATGCAAAACTACAATGCCCAAGCAACCACTGAACCTGAACTGCTCAAACAAAATTTGATTAAACAAATTTCGGGCACCGTCCGTTGGACGGAAAGTGTACAGAAGGCCATCGCACTCGGCGTCACCAAAGGCCTCGAACTCGGGAATGGCCAAGTAATCCGTGGCCTCAACAAAAAAATCAGCGTCGACCTCGCAATGTTTTCCTTGCAAAATCTCGAGGATCTGAAAAACTTCGAAAAACAACTTAAAGGAACGGTATAATGACCACCACATCTAGCTTGTTGCCGCTAAAGGGTAAGAATGTTCTTGTTACCGGCGGCAGTCGTGGTATTGGCGCGGCCATCGTAAAACATCTGGCGGAGCTTGGCGCTCGCGTAGCCTTTACGTACTCATCCAAACAAGATTTAGCGGAAGCTATTCTGAAATCACTTCCTGGAGAAGGCCATTTCATTCAGGCCATGGATCTTAGCAATCCCACATCCATAGAAGAATCAATGAAGGCAATCCTCAAAACGTTGGGAAGCATTGATGGATTGGTTAACAATGCCGGGATCACTAAAGATCAAATTCTCCTATTGATGAAAATTGAAGACTTTGAAGCTGTTCTCAACACAAACCTGCGTGGTACTTTTTTAGTAACAAAGACAGCATTGCGACCTATGATCAAAGCTCAAAAAGGCTCTATCGTGACCATCACAAGCGTGATTGGCCAAACTGGTAACGGAGGCCAAGCAAACTATGCGGCGAGCAAAGCTGGTCTTGAGGCATTCTCCAAATCGGTTGCCCAAGAGGTTGCATCTCGTCAAATTCGGCTCAATTGTGTGGCACCAGGATTTATCGCCACGGAAATGACGGACGCGCTTTCAGATCAACAAAAAATAGACATCCAGGAAAAGATTCCGCTAAAACAGATTGGATCAGCTATTGATGTTGCTAAGGCTGTGGCGTATCTTCTCAGTGATGACGCAAAATACATTACTGGCCATACACTGAATGTGAATGGCGGAATGTACATGCAATAACTTTAATTTGAATAAAGGTGGTATTATTATGGAATTGGAACTTGGAGGTAAAACAATGCCGATCCCAACTAAAGTAAAAGACATTATCGTTGAGCAATTAGG
>JBILOD010000016.1:0-18772 GCA_044374645.1 Pseudobdellovibrionaceae bacterium
TGGCATATAACAAATAAAATGAAAAAGGGATGTGAGTTATGGAGATCTCAAAATTCATAGTTGGGATTTTAACTATTGCAATAGGACTCTGGGCGGCGGGCCGTCTGGCGCCAGCTATTATTACTGCTGGGCAAGCCGCAGTTGCCGCACAGAAGGATCATCAGGAATTTAATCTTGGTATCTGGAACCGACGGGTTGGGAATTAAGCCAATACCTTTTTCGCTAGCAAGAAATTTTTGTGGCGACTAAATTGTATGGGCGATCATTATGGGTTGGTAGTAACCGGTTTCCTCTGGCATCAGCCACTGTATATTCTTAAAACCAACTTTTTCAAAAATAGAGGATAACTCATGCCTTTGCCACGCTCTATATTGAGTTTTATATGAGGATGTATCCCAACCATGGGAATTACGTTTTAACAAAAAGAGTTCCAATTCGTAAGAATCGCCTTGCTTATTCCAATCCCAAGTTTGCAAATAGACTCGTTCGCCATGCTCATCAATAATCTTCCGTGGAGGCATACCAGTTGGCTTTTCCAAGACAATTTTGTTATAGTCACGAGTGGAAATCATGATCGTCCCGCCTGGTTTAAGCTTTTGGAACATATTTGAAGCAGCTAATGACAAATCTGCTTCCGACAAAAGATGCGGAATCGAGTTGTCAAAAGAAATGATGATTTCGAACAAACCTGGGACGTCCTTAACTAGGCTGCGAAAATCAGCTACACCAAACTTGATTTGCACTCCAAGTCTAACTGCTTCATGCTTTGCTCTTTCAACAGATTTTGAAGACAGATCTGTGGCGTTAACCTCATGGCTAAACATTGCAAGTCCAATTGCCTGCGTGCCTATGCCACACGAGCAGTCCAGGATCTTGCGTGAACCAGTCAATCCAAGGGTTTGAAGAAGACTATTCAAAATCTTACCTTGCTCTTTCACCGCAGTATCCCAGGTAGAGGCAATCAAATGATAATCAGAGGCCAATGAATTGTAAAATTCTTGGTTCATATTTTTCATAAAAAATTCAGTTCCTAGTATTTTAAGCCAGTATCACAAAGGATCGTCACAATGTTCAATGATTAGTTTGCTTGCGGAGACCGGACGTCGCAATAGTTCCAGAGTATGCTAATCCGTTACTTCCGAAGTTGGCAAGGACATTACCTAAACATGGACTAACTCAATCCGCTTGAAATTGTGCCAATAGTCTTTCTTTGCGAAGTGGAAAGTCACCTTCAATGCCGCCATCATGGTGAGGGATAAAATTGGGGCAATTAAGAAAACAATTTTTCCAGAGCGGTGATATGACGAATGACTTCATCGAACGCAGTCTTAAACTTACGTTCTTCGGGTACGGTGCTCGTCGCACTTAACCATCCGCGCTCAAGGCTCGTTGTATTGATTGCCTTGATGGCATTAGAAAAACTTTGTGGTAAATCAGTTTCTCTAAAAGAAAAACATCGTTTCAGTGCTTGTTCCAAAACGATAGCATTAGCTTTTGGTAGAAATACTGATAGGTCGTGAACATCTTTGGATCGGGAGTTAATATTTCCATTTACGATGAGTGCGTGCAGTTTTTCAGCAATAATTGTTTCTATGGGATAAATCGACCAACTGATTTCTTCTTTTGGTGAGAGAAGACTAGGTGTTTCAATCTTTTGAGGGCCAGGTGTAACAGGATCGCCAATACCCAAATCGAAATGCACAACCTGAGCCTTCTGGAGATTTTTTAGAACTTCACCAATGCCGGCTCGATAAACCTGACGAACTCCGCCATATTCACCTTGGGTTGCAAGATTGACTTGATCTTCAAAACGGAACCAGACTCCATCATCCAAATCCACCTCTACTTTTTCTTTAGAGAGTTTCAATGTAGACTCAGTGTTGGCTTTTAAAAGTAGAGCGTCAAGATCTACAGTGTAACGATTGGAATCGTAAACTCTCAGCCCGACAAAGCCACCTTTGAAAACAAGATGTTGGCTAAGATATTTGTCGGCAACAAGCCGGACGACCAACCTCTCAATCATGAACGCAGTTTCAAGATTTTGATAGGGGATACGGATTTTTTTACTCAGATCAGTTAGCTTCTGTCGGACAGAGCTGCCTCTGGATTTTGTTGTCATGGAACAATTACCTCAAGATATTTAATTAGAACGGACTCAAGACCAAGTTCTTTTGCTGCTTTTCCAAGTTTTAGTTCTGTTGTCTGCCCTTTTGCGAGAGCATTTCTCGCAGCTTTAATGGCGATTCGTTCGCCAATTTTCGTGATGAATTTAAGCCCCTCAAGAATGGCCCGTTCAACTGAGACGATTCGATAACCATGTTCGGTTCTAATCTCCTTATCCAGTCTTACTTTTGTACGAATGAGTTTATAGCCATATTTAGCGGTCCTTTTTTGCGGGGGTACCACCACCCAGATATGACCGGGAACTTGCTCAGCGAGATTATAGTGATATAGTGCTGAGATCCCACCGATGGCGGCATCTGCGCCGAAAATAACGCCGGCAATTTGAAATCCGACGTCTCCGTCAAGGTGGGCGGCGGGATGAAGGTAAATTCCACGGGCGACTCGCTTAATTTTCTCTTCTTCTACAAACCTTGAAAGACTTTGCTGACTAATCCCAAGCTTTTCAGCTTGTTCTAGGGTAAAAATACCAAGCTTTTTAAGCTTCGATTCCTGTTGTTTATTCATTCCTTTAGTGTGTGGTGAAAGATGACATTTCTCAACAAGAAATGTCATCTTTCACCATTAATCTGTAGATCCAAAGTGGTTCAGAGGTACATGCTTGAGTGTTCCTTACCCCGAAATACATGGATGGATGAGCGGAAATCCGTGAAGTTAAGAGAATGAGCGATATTCCGTTAAGCCTCAAATCGAAATTATTGAGTTTGGTTGAAATAGAATTCTTAAAAAAATCAGAGGGATAATATTTGGTTCGAAAAGATTAGAAAATGGATGGGGTACCAGGACTCGAACCTGGGAATGTCAGAATCAAAATCTGATGCCTTACCAACTTGGCGATACCCCAACAGATGTCTTAATAGAGAAACGAAATTAAGGATATCGCACAGATAATGCAAGTGAAAAGTGTAGAAACATTGCGAAAAATTATTCGATGTCGAAGGCCTCATGCTCACGACTTCGACGAAAGTTAGTAAGACTATCTCCCATAGCCTTCACTTCCTTCTCAAATGCCTCAAAAATGACATCTTCGATTTCATCGCGGGTTTCCTGATTTAGGGGGTGGGCGATATCGCGAAACTGGCCATCTTTTCGCTTCTTGCTTGGCATAGCCACAAACAATCCATTGGGGCCTTGTATGATTTTGAGGTCGCGAATCACAAAACTATTCTCAATAGTGATACTGACATAGGCTTTGAGGCGTTCCTCGTTAACAGGGTAAATCTTTACCTCGGTGATTTTCATGGCGTTCTCCTTTTGCGAGTCTTGTAAGTTAAATTCGTTATGAGCAGAGACGACTTTACCTGAAAACGGACCTCAATTTAACTATATGCGTCAAGATTCTAATATAAAAGGAGAATTCTCGGAATGAAACAAAAGAAACGGTTTTTGGAGAAATCTTCTAAATGGGTTCCTCGAAAAAGTGCAAATCTTTCCCATAGCTCTCTTCAAGTCGAATATAACCCCAAAGGGCCACTCCAAAGCTCAATAAACCAACCATGAGGGCACTTTGAGGAAGGGTCATCCAGCCCCGTCCCCATTGCAATAGGCTAGTGAGAATCACAACAGAACCCCGTACAAAATTAGGGGTGGAGGTAGCCACCGTGGCCCTTAAATTGGTGCCGAATTGTTCAGCCGCAATGGTCACAAAAACGGCCCAGTACCCGGAGGCTAGGCCGAGGGCAAAGCAAATGCCATAAAAGGCGGAGCTTGTGGCCCATGGGGTCCAAAGATAAATCCCAATCAAAATAAAGTCTACGATGAGAAATATCCCAACGGCTTTCTTGCGCGATTTCAGCCATTGGCTCAATAAACCACTCAAAAGATCGCCAATGGATAGCCCCGCATAATTAAACATAATCGCTTTAGCGGCAGTGATTGGTTCGCTGAAGTTCCAGGCCTTACTCATCTCGGGGGCAAAGGTTATTAAAATACCGACGACAAACCATAAGGGAACGCCAATGGCGACGCATGAAAGAAATCGGAGAACACGACGCCGATTTCCAAAGAGCATCTTTAAGTTGCCAGCCTGATGGCTCTTGTTGTGGGCAAAGAGGGGAGATTCCTTCACTGATATGCGCAAGAGTAACAGTGAAAGCCCCATAGCCCCACCAATGAGATAGGATGTGCGCCAATCAACGAGATCTGCAATGACGCCAGCAACAACTGCTCCCAGAATGCCGAAACTGGCCACAATCGTTGTTCCCAATCCGCGGGTCTCTTTGGATAAGACTTCGCTCACTAAAGTAATGGCGGCCCCAAGTTCACCCGCGAGTCCGAGTCCTGCTAAAAAGCGAAGAGCAACGTAGGAGGGAATATCTTGTACAAAGGCATTGAGAAGGTTGGCGGCCGAATAGAGAAAGATTGAGCCGAAGAGCACTGAGAGTCGTCCCTTTTTATCACCCCATATACCCCACAAAACTCCACCTAATAAAAGACCGCTCATTTGGGCATTAATCAGGAGCATGCCTTTTTCAAGGATGGCGGAATCGCTGAGGCCTAGGTCTTTGAGGCTGTTGACTCTGACGATACTAAATAAAAGTAGATCGTAAATATCAACAAAGTATCCAAGAGCACTAACTAGCACTGCACGGTGAAAAATCGTTTTGCGAAGACTCATACAAACTCCTCATCGAGAAATTCTGAGACAACTCGAAAGAGGGGAGAATGGCAAGAATAAAAGCAGATCTCGATTCCAAGAAATTTTGATATCAAAAGAAGAGTCTAAGTTTTCCAATACCTTTTTAGGCGGACTTGCCGCCAGAATCCTTAGTCTTCGTGTCAGTGTCAGTTTCGCTGGTTGTAGTTTCATCACTTTTTCCAACCGTAGTGTCGACCTCGGATGGACTCAGCGAACGTGTAGGGTCGGGAGTCAATTCATTGCTGGCAGGGATGGTCAATGCTAAATGTTCTTTGAGTTTGCTGCCGATGTCATTGAGTTGTTGAAACTCGTCACTGCGGCGAACTTTGAATTCGCGGAATTTCCCTTTGAGCAGCTCGTCGACATAACGCTCGAACGCAAAAACAGGTCCAGCAACTCGTAAAGAGATTATTTTTCCAATCAAGAACAACACCCAAACAAAAATTCCTGTTACCGCCATAAAGCTGATAGTGAAGGGAACAAGATACTGTTGCATCAATGCGTGGTTGTCACCAGTGATCGTCAGGAGTGTAACACGCAAATAGGTATAGCAGAGCGTGCCGGCGACAGCGCCCATTCCTAAGCCGACTGACATGAGAATAAAACAATATTTCAGTTGAAAGCGAAAGTTAACCCACTGAGTTTTGCGGGTGTTTGTTTCAGGCCAAAAGAGATCGGCATGGCGAATGAGGCTGAACATGACCATCGCGTGACCGACCCACTGAACGGCATCAGCAATGTTAAAGATTGGCGAAGCCCAGGTTCCGAATCGGAAACCAATAAAGTCAACCACATGTCCCCAAACAATTCGATCAGTAACATTGCCGACAATACCGCCTAACAAGAGTGACATTCCAATTCGTAATGCCATGGCGCGAGCGGGAATTAGGTATTGCAGGATGAGAAAAGTGAAAATTAAAAAAGCTCCGCCAGTAGAGAGGGTGACAACTCTCAGGACGGCAGGGAGCTGACTAAATAACCCGAGAATGGCGCCAGGATTGTAATGCAGAGAAAGGTTCAGTGCGCCAAAGGTTTTGACCCCGATAAGGCTCAGTGCTTTGACTTTGGTAAAGCGATCTAGGCCCCAAGTGAATACCAAAAAGAATATGATCCAAAACCAATCGCGTTTCCGTAGCATGCAGATATCTCCAGTGAATACACTCTCCTTATCGGTGAATTGGTAGTGACCCTTAGGGTGGATTTTGATAAAAAACAAAAAATGTTTAACTCACGGCGCGCCATCTCCTCATCTTAGGAGTTATAGACTAGCTATTTGGTTGAGTTGCGATTAGGACCAAGGAATGAGTCTTGGTCAAACTTTTGTAAAGAAATGGGAATAGCTGTTTCAACTGGGTGATTTTATGCACATAATAGATAATATGACAGACAAAAAACCGAGAAGAACCTCAAAAAAGAAGACACCGGAAGCTGAGTTACTCTTGGTGCCATCACCTGATTTTGTTTTGCGCGACTTAAGCTGGTTGAGCTTCAATAGCCGAGTTCTTCATGAGGCGAAAGATGATCGATCCCCGCTCTTAGAACGCTTAAGATTTTTGACGATATTTTATTCGAATCTAGATGAATTCTTTATGAAGCGTGTCGGCAATCTCAAGCGCCACATGACTCTCGGAATCACGTTACGAAATCGTGAAGGTCTGCTCTGGGATCAAATGCTTAAGGATGTGCGTGATCAAGTGAGTGTACTCGTTAAAGAAGCTCGGGATGTTTTTGAAAAAGATATTCGCCGACAGTTGAAAAATCATGGTATTGAATTTCTCCGATGGGAAGACCTAAAGGAAGAAGAGCGCGCTGAACTTCATGCCTACTTTCGCAAGCAAGTGTTCCCAGTACTGACTCCGTTATCAGTGGACCCTGGACATCCGTTTCCGTTCATTTCGAATTTATCGACTTCACTAGGGGTGGCGCTGAGCTACCCAGAGCGCGATGAAAAGCTCTTTGCGCGGGTGAAAATTCCGCGTATGTTGCCTCAGTGGGTGAAGACCAATAGTGGCGGCCATCGTTTTATCAGTTTACTCGATCTTGTTCGAGCCAATATCCATGAGTTGTTTCCGGCGATGCAAATCTTGTCAGTTATGCCGTTTCGGGTGACCCGCGATATGGAAATTGAACGAGACGAAGAAGATGTTGAAGACATTCTAGAAATGATCGAAGAAGAGCTGCGCCAGCGGCGATTCGCATCGATTGTGCGGGTTGAATACTTGAAACCCGGTGATCCTTGGATATTAAAATTTCTACAAGAAGAACTTGAACTTGCTGAGTCCGATTTTTATGACAATCCGATGCCTTTGGATTACCTCAGTTTTCAAACGGTGGTTGATCTTAATCTCACTCACCTTAAGTATGATCCGTGGGTGCCGCGCATTCCCTCTCCCTTCTTGGATGAAACTGTCAGTGTCTTCAATCTCATCAAAGCCCAAGACTATTTGATTCACAGTCCCTATGAAAGCTTTGGTGCCACTGTAGAACGCATGATTAATGAAGCGTCCGTTGACCCTAAAGTCTTGGCGATTAAAATGACGCTCTATCGAACCGGAGACAACAGCCCTTTTGTGAAGGCCTTGGTGCGGGCGGCAGAAGCAGGTAAACAGGTAGTTTGCCTTGTTGAACTCAAAGCACGCTTTGATGAAGAAAGAAATATTTTTTGGGCGCAAGAGTTGGAAAAAGCGGGCGTGCATGTTGTGTATGGAATTGTTGGGTTAAAGACCCACGCGAAAACAGCACTCATCGTGCGCCAGGAACCGGAAGGACTAAAGTGTTATTGTCACATCGGAACCGGCAATTATAACGCATCCACTGCGCGGCTCTATACGGACTTAGGATTAATGACATCCAAAGAGAGTATCACGTCAGAAGTGATAGAGTTATTCAATTATTTAACAGGCCGTTCGCTTCGCACACAGTATAATAAATTACTGGTAGCCCCAGTAAACATGTTTCAGCGCTTTCAGGAAATGATAGAGAGAGAAAAGAGCAATGCCGCCCATGGTAAGCCGTCTCACATCATTGTAAAGTGTAATAGTTTAGAAGAACGGCAAATTTCTCAATCATTGTACAGGGCTTCACAATCAGGGGTCAAGATTGACCTCATCGTTCGAGGCTTCTGTTGTTTGAGGCCACAAGTACCCGGATTAAGCGAGAATATTCGGGTGATTTCTGTGATCGGGCGATTCTTAGAGCACTCCCGCATTTACTACTTCCGTGCTGGTGCCGCAGATCCAGTGGATGGTGAATTTTTTATTGGTTCCGCCGATTGGATGCATCGAAATTTGCACGCCCGCGTAGAGGCGATTGTTCCGATCGAGGATCGGGCTCTCAGAGAAAAGTGCTGGGAGATACTTCAAGTGATGTTACATGACCAGCGTCAGGCATGGGATATGAAGCCCAATGGGGAGTTCGTACAACGTCAAGGTGCAAGTCAAGGAACTCACTCTATTCTGATGAACCAGGCAAAGGCCAAATACGGTCAGCATATCGAAGAGCCAAAAACGGATTCGGATGATAGTAAGTCATAAAACATCAGTTGACTGCTATTGGAGTTTGGCTAAAGGTGCCAGAGCTCGAATCTATTTTCTGCAGGTAAGATCAAAATTATGAAAACGTTTAAAGTTCCCAAAAAACACCAGCCGCTTGGTTTTGAAATTCTTCATGAAGACATTGATGTCATTGTCGGTTGCAAAGCACCGGGTTATTTGACCGTGGCGGCTCGTTGGGAAAAAGAGAATACGATTCATAATAGTTTAAATGCTTATGTTCGCAAGGGAAGCGCGCATTCCAAAAAATGTGTTTATGTTGTTCATCGCCTAGATCAGGCGACCTCCGGAGTTTTGATCTTTGCGAAAACTGAAAAAGCCCAGATGTTTTTAAAGGATAATTGGGAATCAACGACCAAAACCTATTATGCTATTGTTCATGGTAAAATGGCTAAATCATCAGGGGTAATTGAAAGTTACCTCACGGAAGATGAAGACTACGTGGTGCATTCCACTAAGAATAGCGCCAAAGGGAAGTTGGCCATTACCGAATATGAGGTCGTTAAGATAACTCCCCATTTTAGCGTGGTAAAAATAAATTTGGTCACTGGCAAGAAGAATCAGATTCGAGTTCATATGGCGGATGAAGGTCATCCCATCGTGGGCGACACAAAATACGGCAAAGATAAGTCGGCTAAACACAAAAATTTAATGTTGCATTCATTTTCAATTGAATTTTTTCATCCGTTTTCAAAAAAACAGATTCGTGTACAAGCTGATGTTCCAGAATATTTTAAGCGTCTTGTTGATTACAGTTACTAGGGCGCCTGAAACTTTCCAGTCTTTTTCCAGTCTATCGATTGCAGCTAAAGGTCTATAAAATTTTGCCACCGATCCTCCTAAATTCAAGCTGGCACTGTCGTTACGTCGGTGTCCAAACTTTTGTCAGCTGTTGATCGTGTATGACACTTCGGTTGTTCTGCTGGCACGAGGGTGTCTTGCTGGCGTTGTATCAGCTTTAGACAAGATGGCAGGACTGGATTATTTGGCACGGCCTTTGAAGTAGTAATGGGTGAATGGAGCTATGGTTCCGAACGGAGGCAAACATGAAAACCACCAAATTACTCTTAAGCCTAGTGTTAGGGTGCCTTCTCATATTGACGGCTTGTGACAATAAGAAGACAAGTCGCAAGACTCCCGGGCGCTCCGCTCGCGGTGGAATGTCACAGCCCTTTTCCGTTCAGGGGGGTAACGGAGGCGCCACTGGATTTAATAACTACAATCAGAGTATTGGTGGAGAGATCGCGACAATTCGAGGTGATGACTCCTATCAATTTTTTCGGGACATTCAGGGTTTAGTGTCTGCGTCAATGGACCCTCAGGAATTGGGTAACGTGATGCCTTATGGTGACGTGGTCATAATGGGCTTTATTGATATGGATCGCAATGGCACTATTAATACAGAAAATAGCCGATTGCGCCTCGAAATTTGGGATGACTACGCTCGCAATGGATCGGCCTCTGAGATTGCCTTATCATTTAATCGAATGAAAAGTTACAATCCCAACGGGAATCAAATCACGATGGTTTTTGGAGATGATTTTGGGGATATCATTGTGAGTGGTGAGTACACTCAATATGATTTTTATGGTTACGTTACTTATCGTAATACTAAGAGCTTTGATGGATCTTCAAGCTATGCCGAAGGAAACGTCGGTTCCTTTCAGGTTTCTGTTTGCGGTTTGTTCCGTTGCCAATAGCCGACATTCTTAAAAATGGCTTGCGTCTGGGGCAGTTTTGATATCCCATGGGGCCATGTCACAGTGGAATTTTGATTACGATGTTTCAATATTAAGAACAATGGTAGGAGGGGAGTCTTCATTGGATGCTCCCCGCCTCTATGTGGAGGATTTTGAAGAGGCTTATGCTTTTCTGAAGAGTTATGGTTTTGATCTCCATGATCCCAAACAAGAAAAACGTCTCTGGTATTACCACATGCGCGCGCTATCTTTTTTGCGCGAGCGAATTCTCGATAAAAATGAAGAAATTCCTGAGATCATTTCTGATCCAAGGCAGCTCAAGGATATTCGCAATTTGTTGGTTTGGGCCTCGCAAAAAGATTCTTCTGAATTGCGTCGATGGTCTTGTGCGGTCCTCCGGGTGGCTCATGTGTTTGTGCATTCTGAAAACGACCTATTTAGTTATCATGCTGAAGAAGTTCAGCGCCAAATCTTAAGTCCTATTCAAGCCTGTGTGGCCCACGAAGGCGAACGGATCTCCCTGAAACACCCATTTTCGCCGGAAGAAATTCGGTTAAAGGGTTTTGAGGTTAAACCGTTCAAAACCTCAAGTAGTGAAGTGCTAAAAATGTTGGCCAAACCCGAAGTGGTGGCGCTCAAAGTGCTCGATAAAATTGGTTTACGATTTGTCACAGAAAGTGTCTTTGATGCTTTTCAGGTCGCATTGTTTTTGGCGGATCGACATTTGATCAATTTTTCTCATGTCATCCCAGACCAATCATCGAACAACCTCTATCCCTTGCCATTGTTTTTTGAAACTCTCAAAGAATTGTGCGACCTGCAGGATCAAGGGCACCCAGTTAATTTCGCGACGATGAATCAACGGCTAACGGAAAAATGGACGGATCGCGGGAATAAGCAGGGTTTAGTTCGTAAAGAAAATTCGTTTTCAGATTCTGAATATCGATTTATCAAATTTATTTGCCGTAAACTGATAACGGTGAAGAGAGATGGTGCTGAGCCTTTTAGCTTTTTTTATCCATTCGAAGTACAAATTGTGGATGAAGCTTCATTTCTAAGAAATCAATCTGGCCCCTCAAGTCATGCTCACTATAAAGAACGCCAGCGCCAGGCTGCACGCCAGCGTTTATTTCCTTCACTATCTGCAGCTAAAGCAAAATCAGCACAAAGCGTATGATGAGTTTATGATTAGAGTCTTGGCATTTTTACGGAGTTTTTTGGCCGCGCTTATATACCCCTTGGTGGTTTTAATTTTTGCGGCGTTGATTGTGGGATTTGGAATTGTACCATCAATGCGTAAGCTGCAAGATTGGATTATCGCAGTCTGGGCGAAGCTCTCGCTCGTTATGTTTGGTGTTGAACTTGAAGGTTCAGGTCTTGAGAAATTGCCTCCGGGAAGCTATCTTGGGCTCTTCAATCATACGAGCAACTTTGATATTTTGGCGGTACAAGTGTTGATTCCTCGTATTCGGTTTGGAGCGAAAATCGAACTTTTTCGCATTCCGATTTTTGGCCATGCAATGGCCGCGGCAAAAGCACTCCCGATTGCACGCTCAAAGATCCAAGAAGTGATGAAAGTGTATGAGCAGGCAAAAGGGCGTCTTGCACAAGGTGAGTGCTTTATATTATCTCCAGAAGGAACTCGCCAGGTGGAGGAGAAGTTAGGTCCGTTTAAATCGGGGCCGTTTCTCTTTGCAATTCAGGCCCAGGTGCCTGTGGTGCCTATTGCTCTCATTGGGGCGAGCCAGATTCAGCCCAAAGGAATGTTACTACCCAATCGGCATCAGCTTAAGTCAAAGATTCGTGTCATTGTGGGAGAGCCCATTCCAACCAATGGAATGACTGAAGACTCTAAAAAACTACTACAGGAAAAAGTATTGGAATCTTTCCATCAACTAGGGTTATCTTAGCTTCCGCTGAAAAAGGCCAACTTCTGCGTTGGCTTCGCTCCCTCTCTCACTCATCGTAGATGAACTACGACTCGTTCGATTTGAAGTTTGCCGCCTTGAATTTGGCTCTTTTTCAGCAGAATCTATTTTATTTTTTCGAATGCTTCTAGTTGATGATGAGGGAACGAAATCGCTGGTAGGCCCAACGTGTAAGGATGACGGCAAAGACGAGCAAAATGACAATGGAAACCACAATATTATGCTCGTACTCAGGTTCCAGAAGTGAACGAACGGACCGGACGCCATGAATGAGTGGAAAAAATTGAATCAAGAGTTTTGCGCCCCAAGGAAGTTGAGCGATTGGAAAGTACGTATCGCTGAAAAAACTCATGGGTAAAAGAAAGCCCGAGATGGCGTAATTAAAAAAATCGTAATTGCGAGCAAAAGTTGTAAATAGTAGGCCGCAAGCAGATCCAATAAAAGCCACCAAAAATAAAATGAGAAACGCCGGAAATATCAGCCAAGAGTGGTAGATGCCGAGAACACGAGCCACCACCGAAATAGCAAGGCAACTCAGAATGCCTTTTGTGGCTCCCCAGAGCAGTTCAGCCCAGAGAATCTCGCTGGCACTCACGGGCGTCATAAGAATCGTCTGATAGGTCTTTTGGTGGGTGAGTTTAGAATAATAGTTATAGGTGGATTCAAAGAATGGCACGCTAAAAGCGGTAACAGTGATCAAGGCTGGAAAGTAAAAATCGATATAGCTCTTTCCGCTGATATCTGAAACGTAGTTCCCGATCCCGTAGCCGATGGCCAGGAGATAGAGGAATGGTTCTACAAAAATCCAGCACAGTGTGACCCAGAGTGTGTAACGAAAATGCAGGAAGTTGCGCATCCAGACGCTTTTCACACCTTGACCCCATTTGGGCAGGCGGCGGGTTTGAATCGAGGTCATTAGGATTTCAGTAGCCATACTAGTCCTTCAACTCATAACCGGCGAGTCTAAGAAAAACATCATTGAGGCAGGCGGATCGCAAAATAATTTCCTGACTGGGAATGATATTTAGAATTTTTTCGGTTTTGTTTTTTTCTTTTAAAAAAAGCATAATTTTGTTTTCGAGAGGTAAGAAGTCATACTGATCTTGTGATAGCTTGCGGGCGAAGTACGGGATGTCTTCAGGCTTCAGGCCCACTTCTAAGACTTGGACTCCGACATGTTTTTTGATCAGTTCTGCCGGGGTGCCCATCGCGAGTATGCGTCCGCGATCCATAATGGCAAGGCGATCGCAGAGTTGCTCAGCTTCTTCCATGTAGTGGGTTGTAAGAATGATGGTTTTTTCTTCGGCCTTGAATTTACGCATGAGATCCCAAATGAAAAGTCGCGCTTGGGGGTCGAGTCCAGTGGTCGGTTCATCGAGAAACAAGACGTCGGGTTGATTGATCATGCTGCGCGCGATAGTGAGTCGACGTTTCATACCCCCACTCAGATGTTCCACAGGGCTTTGCCAAACATCATCGAGTTTCATCATGCGTAAGAGATGCCGTGATCGCTCAAGAGCTTCATTGAAGCCAATTTGGTGATAACTTGCAAACACGAGCAAATTGTCGAGGACTGAAAAATCCACATCTAAGCCATCTTCTTGAGGGACGACGCCGATGCGGGCTTTCACTTCTTTGGTGTGGGTTTTCATATTCATGCCGAGTACAAAGAGTTCACCTTGTTGGATGGAACTAAGTCCATACATCATCCGCATGGTCGAAGACTTGCCAGCACCATTGGGGCCGAGAATACCAAAGCACTCCCCACGACGAACCTCAAAATGAATTCCATCGACGGCAGTCTTCTCTCCAAATTTTTTTGTCAGCCCCTTGGCCTCAATTGTAATTGGTTGCATGTTGCGTCCTCTACTAGTTCCGTCTCAGATAACTGCGCAAGTAGTGTATGTGGCTATTTATCGTGTTGAACTCAAATTCTAAGGTCTTATAACCTGTATCAATTCGCAATTGAAGAGAAGTATTGCCCATAGGTTTTACGGAAGCTAAACGAAGGTGTTGGGGTTGATGTCTCAGTATCTTTTGGGTTTCCAAAGTAATTTGGTCCCAGCGGAGATAGTTCTGAAACGTTTTGCCTTCGTCAAAGGAAAGTTGATCACCAACCACCAAAGTGTTTCGCGGACCAATCGTGACCGGATGATTGGATTCACCGAATTGTTTGAGAAGTGTCCATGTTTCACCATCTTTTGTAAAGAAAATCCCCTCAGCGGACAAGAGCCCCAACTGGGAACGACGACTCTGATCATAAATGGGGCGAGCCTCAATCTCTTCGCGGCTGAGCACAATGGCTGCAGGGTCAGAATCAGAGATTGGATTTTGCCACCAAATATTACCGTGATCTGATAAAATGCTTTGGTTCCATCGTCGGAGCTCCTTTCTGAGAAGTCGAACCCGTTCAAAAGGAACCAACGGCGAGATGGTATAAGTGGTTGTAGTAGGGGATTGGGACGGACGAACAAACGCATAGGTGGGGTCAGCCTCCCAAGCCTTAATCTTTTGTATCGGGAGAACCATGCCATTTTCGGTGACCAGTTGATGCCGGGTCCGATATTTCACGGAATACCATTGGCCCTTGCTGTTCTGTGCCCTCCGAGCGGCGTCGATGGCCAAAAGGACTTTATCGGTAGGAACGCAAACTTGACCGGATTGATCAGTACCACAGGACCAATCCGAGCGGACCGACTGAATGACGACGTAGGCCCCCATTTTCAAGGTGCCTGTAAGGCGCCAGCCTTTTTTGAAGCGCAGCACGGGTGTTGGGGTTGTGACAATTCCCGTTTGTTCAGAGGGGCTCTGATAGTAGAAATCGCGGAGATAAAATAAATTTTGTGCTGGTTGCCACTCTTTACTGGCACCGTTATCAATGAGGTACCATGTTTCAACCCTCGTACTTATTTGCCTGCCTTTGAGGAGTGAATGGGAGGCCTGGCCTGAGGGAAACAAACTTGTTGGGTTGCGATAAAACCGTACGGTGGGTTCGACGAGGTCATGGACCTGAACCATTGCTTGCGTTTCGAGCGCCCATCCTAGGCTGATTAAGAGCAGAAAAATGATCATCTTCGTTTATTTTGGGGCTCGCGAGGACATTGTTCAAGATGAGTCTCATTGACTGGCCTCGAGTCGGTGGCGGGGCCAGGGTTTTGGCGCGGTTCACAAACTGGTCAATGTCTTTGACCAGCCCTTGTTTCCAGACCTAAGCTAGCCACGCTTTGTGTTTTATTAATCAAAATACTCACTTAAGGGGAGACGTTCGTATGGAAATCAAAACCGTTGGTATTGTTGGTGCTGGGCAAATGGGAAATGGTATAGCGCAAGTCGCTGCGGCTTCGGGCTTTACTGTCGTCATGCAGGATATTTCGACGGCCGCCCTAGATAAAGGAATGGCCACTATTCGTGGAAGTCTTGATCGACTTATTAAAAAAGGCGTCGTGACGGAAGCTCAAAAAAATGAAATTGTTGGGCGCATTCAAACAAGCACTGATATTCAGGCCTTCAAAGTTTGTGATATCGTGATTGAAGCAGCCACTGAGAATGTTGATCTTAAACTAAAAATATTTAAACAAGTTGATGAAGTTCTGCCAGCGCATGCATTGCTGGTTTCTAATACCTCCTCTATTTCTATCACTAAAATGGCAGCTGTCACCCGTCGCCCAGAAAAGGTGGCAGGCATGCACTTTATGAATCCAGTGCCGCTCATGAAATTGGTCGAAGGTATTCGCGGTTTGCAGACTTCGAATGAGACATTTGCGGCCATCCGCCAAATGTCAGAAAAGATGGGAAAGGTTTTTGTCGAATCAGCGAAGGATATGCCTGGGTTTTTGGTGAATCGCATTTTGATGCCTATGGTGAATGAGGCGATGTTTGTGCTTTATGAAGGCATTGGGACTGTTGAAGCCATTGACGAAGCCATGAAACTTGGCACCAATCAACCAATGGGGCCGCTCACCTTGGCGGACTTCGTAGGATTGGATACCTGTTTAGCAATTCTCAATGTGTTGTATGATGGTTTGGGAGATCCAAAGTATCGCCCCTGTCCGTTATTGATTAAGTATGTTGAAGCGGGTTGGCTGGGTCGTAAATCAGGACGTGGCTTCTACAACTATCAAGAAACTAAATAAGGAATCATGCCAATGGAATTTAAGAATATCAACTTGAAGAGCGAAGAGGGCGGAGTTTGGGTGCTCACCATGAATCGGCCACAGGCGCTCAACGCTTTAAATTTAGAAACAATTGGTGAGCTCGATCAAGCTATTCAGTTCTTGATGGAAAAAAGCCCAATGGAAGCTCGTGCTCTTATCATCACTGGCAGTGGTGAGAAGGCGTTTGTGGCTGGTGCCGATATTAAGGAAATGGTGGCACTGTCAGCGGAACAGGCCAAGACATTTGCAGAAAAAGGTCAGCGAGTATTTAGAAATCTCGAAATGTTGCGTATGCCAGTGATTGCGGCGGTGAATGGCTTCGCTCTCGGTGGTGGATTAGAATTAGCACTGAGTTGCGATTTTATATACGCATCAGAGAATGCCAAGTTTGGATTGCCCGAAGTCAGTTTGGGCCTAATGCCAGGTTTTGGCGGATGTGTTCGTTTAGCAAGAGTGGTTGGACTCAACAAAGCTCGCGAAATGACAATGACGGGAGACATGATCTCTGCCGCAGAAGCCCAACAGGTGGGGTTGGTACAAAAAGTTCTTCCGGCCACTGAACTGATGGGGCAAGTGATGAAAACTATTTCGACCCTCAGTGCCCGCGGTCCTTTGGCTGTGGCTGCGGTTAAACGTGTGGTGTTGGATGGATACGACCTCGCTGCGGATGGCGCTTTGGCGCTTGAAGCGGAACGCTTCGGAAAACTTTTTCAACTCAATGACAGTCGTGAAGGCATGAAAGCCTTCGTTGAGAAACGCAAAGCTCAATTTCAGGGGAACTAAAAATGACTTATCAACCTCGGCATCCAATTCGAATTGTAACGGCAGCATCGCTCTTTGATGGCCATGATGCTTCAATCAATATGATCAGGCGTTTGCTCCAAGAAGCGGGCGCCGAGGTGATTCATTTAGGACATAACCGTTCTGTTCTGGATGTGGTCAAGGCCGCCCTCCAAGAAGGCGCCCAAGGTATTTGCATGAGTTCCTATCAAGGGGGGCACATGGAATACTTCAAGTACATGCGTGATTTACTCAATGCCGCCGGTGCGAACTACGTACAAATTTATGGTGGTGGTGGTGGAGTGATCATCCATGAAGAGAAGTTTGAGTTGGAGAAGTACGGCATAGCGCAGATCTTTCACCCTGATGATGGGCGAAGACTCGGGCTTGAGGGAATGATTCAAATGATTGTCGAGGGCTGTGATTTTTCAATCACCGAGGCCTTTGCCAAAAACAACTCTCCGGCCCTTAAACTTCAACCCATTGATCCGTTGGATGCCATTCCTCATCGTGAACTGGGCGTCTGCCTGAGTGCCATCGAAGATGGAACTCAGCCTTCGAAAGAAATTTTGTCAGCTTTTGGTCGCCAAACTAAAAAACCTTTAGTGTTGGGCATTACCGGTACCGGTGGGGCTGGTAAATCGTCTTTGATTGATGAATTAGTCTTACGCTTTTTGGAAGCCTACCCACAAGTGCGCATTGGTGTACTTTGTGTGGACCCATCGAAACGCAAAACGGGTGGCAGTTTGCTAGGAGATCGTATTCGAATGAACTCCCTTGGCCGCCAACGGGTCTTTATGCGCTCGATTGCCTCACGTGGTTCAGGAAAAGAGATATCAGAGAGCCTGCCGTCAATGCTCAAGTTTTGTAGAGAATTGGATTTTGATTTACTCATTGCTGAAACGAGTGGAATTGGCCAAGGCAATGTGGCGATCACTGAAGTCAGTGATGTCAGCCTATATGTGATGACTTCGGAGTTTGGCGCTCAAAGTCAGTTAGAAAAAATCGATATGATTGATTTTGCGGATCTGATTGCGATCAACAAATCGGACCGTCGTGGTTCAAAAGATGCCCTTCGCGATGTGAGCAAACAATTTCGTCGTTCCCGCAAGATTTTTGATCAGTCGGTAGAAGTGCCCGTGTTCTTAACTCAAGCGGCACAGTTTTGTGATGGTGGCGTTGATCAGTTGTTCGTAGAGTTGAATCTCAAACTCTCTGAAAAAGATAAAGAGAACATCCAGCGCTGGAATGTGAGTAAAAAATATTTAGAATCTCGTCAGGTTCGTGAAGAACAATCAGTTATTCCAAGTGAGCGTCAAAATTATTTGGCGGAGATTGTGCATTCGGTTCGCCGTTATAAAGAGCAAACTGAGCAAATGGCAGAAAAAGCAAGTCTTTTGGGCGCGCTCACAAAAGTGGGCACCGAGTGCCTTCGAGACGAAAAATCCATCGGTCCTATGCAAGCCAATCTGCGTAAGGAGTTCACACAGGATGAATTGGCTCTCCTGGAGAGTTTTGATTCCCTTCGTGATCGTTACAGTGGCGATGAATTAAAATTTGAAGTACGGGGGCAAGTGTTCGCGCAACCTCTTGTGAGTCAGAGTTTGAGTGGGACACGTATTCCGCGTGTTGTAGTTCCAAAGTATCGTGATTGGGGAGATCGTTTCCGTTATCTGCGCTTAGAAAACGTGCCGGGCGAATTTCCTTACACTGCTGGTGTGTTTCCGTTGAAACGCGCCGATGAAGAACCGAAGCGCATGTTTGCTGGCGAAGGTGGCCCAGAACGTACCAATCGTCGTTTTCATTATTTGTGTCAGGGCGAATCGGCTCATCGGTTATC
>JBILOD010000277.1:0-5679 GCA_044374645.1 Pseudobdellovibrionaceae bacterium
TCGCACTCGCTGAAATCACCGATCACATGCTCGAACGACTGAATCGCTTTGGTGATAAAGTGCGGGTTAAAGAACGAGCCACGGCAAGAAAGTTTTATGAGACCGTCCAGAAGGAAGGAGATTCATTGAATTCCATAGAAAGCCACTCGGAATAGTAAAAAGTTGAAATAAGAGTTTCCGTTATCGCCCCCCCTCCGAAATTTAGGTGTACGCAGGATAATTACACCTGCGTCCCTCGCCCAGAGACAACGACTAATGGAGGGGGGGGATTTAACCCATCCTACCATCCCTTAAGTTTTTTAGAATATTTGCCTAAATGGAATATTCGTTTAAAAAACCTAGTGGGTCTTTTTCAAACTCAAGGTAGTTTTCCATATCAATATAACAAACACGAGCGCCTTTCTGTAACTTTCGAAAAGCTGCAATACCAGAGGTCTTTCGTTTTTTACTTTTCACTTCAATGGCAAAAAGAGCACTTCCCGTTTCAACAACAAAGTCCACTTCCTCATTGCCCTCGCGCCAAAAATGAACGTCTTCGAAAGCTTCACAAAGTCGATTTCCCACAACACTCTCGAAGACGCGGCCCTTTTCTTCGATACTCAACTCCCGCTTCAAAAATAGTCTTGTAAAAACTGGAGCGCAGGGTAACAACTTTGGAGACGATGTTCGCGACAAAGGCGATTTGGTCCATTTATAGATAAGGCGTATCAAAAAAGCCTGCGCAAACAAATCAAGATAGTGTTTTATCTGATCAACATTTCCCGCTTCCTGGAGCTGGCCAAGCAACTTGTTGTAACTGATTTCCTGAGCTGGATACTGACACGCCAACATGAACGTTTGCCGAAATAAGGCTGGCTTTTTAACGACTGAGTACCGAAGAATATCCTTAGCGATAACACTCTCAAAAATGGAATCCATCATATATTTGCGAAAGCGCGACTCTTCATTGATTAATCCATAAGAGCCCGGATATCCCCCCTTATCCAAATACTCACCAAACTCTAATCCGTAGGCCTTTTGGGATTCCACATAGGACCAATGGTGAGCTGGAATGACTTCAAACCGCCCTGCTAAACTCTCACTGAGTCCCTGTGAAAGCCGCAGAGAACTGGAACCCAATAACACTAATTTGAGCGGAATGCGCTTCCGCTTTTGCTGATCCCAAATTAACTTTACTAATTCGGACCAATTTGGGATTTTTTGAATTTCGTCAAACACAAGAATCTTCTTTTTGGCGACGAAAGAATTTTGAGCAGCTTGCAGAAACCAATCGGAATCATGAATGCCTTCTTCACACGAATGGTACTCATAATCTCGTTCCAAAAAATGAGATTCAAGGACATTTAAAACGCCTGAGGTTTTTCCCACCTGACGCGGGCCGAGGACTGTCTGAATTAATGGGGCCGACTCCCGAAGACGACTCGAAAGTAATGCTTCAAAAAATCGGGGGTAGTGCCTATTTTCTTTTCGTTTCATGCTTTTAGAAGGATAACCTTCTATTTTTAGAAGGTCAACCTTCTAAAAATAGAAGGTTCAAACTCGAAGTGACCCCAAAGAGGCACGACCTTTATCTTATGAAAAGGGTGTCAATCCCCATTTTTTGGGGGCCAATGCAAGTAAGGACCTAGTCTTCTAGGAGTCTCTATGGTACTGACTATCAATGCTTGGTGCCTTACAAAAACGAATTCCTAAAAGTGAAGAAACAAAAAAACAAATCAGTTCTGATTGGATTCTCGATCAATTCATAGAATATGTCCGCGAGCGCGGAGTCGAACTCTATCCGGCTCAAGAAGAAGCCGTGTTGGAGCTTCTTGACGGAAAGAATGTGATTCTCAATACACCTACCGGTTCAGGTAAGTCTTTAGTTGCCCTCGCCCTTCATTTTGACGCTATTGTTCAGGGGCGACGCTCCTACTACACCTCGCCCATTAAGGCTCTGGTTAACGAAAAGTTTTTTGACTTGTGTCGACTCTTTGGGGCCGAAAATGTGGGAATGGTCACTGGCGATGCGACCGTCAATGCGGAAGCGCCCATCATCTGCTGTACGGCTGAAATTCTAGCTATGGATGCGCTTCGTGACGGCAGCTTTGCTAAAGTGAGAGATGTGGTGATGGATGAATTTCATTACTACGCCGATCGCGAACGAGGAGTGGCGTGGCAAGTGCCCTTGTTGTGCATGCCGCAGGTGCGATTTTTATTGATGTCGGCCACCATGGGCAATTCGGAGCCCTTTGCAAAACACTTAACCAACCTAAATGGGCTTGCCACCTCCATCGTTAAATCCAGTGAGCGACCGGTTCCACTGGATTTCAAATATTCTGAGGTTCCATTGCACGAGTGTGTGATGGAACTGATCAAGAATGGCCGTGCTCCAATTTATCTTGTGAGCTTTACTCAGCGCGAATGCGCCGAAGAAGCCCAAAATTTTATGAGCATTGACCTTTGTTCAAAAGAAGAAAAACAGCAAATCGCCGATGCATTGGTGGGTTTTAATTTTTCAAGTCCCTACGGCAAAGAACTCAAAAAATTTCTACGCCATGGAATGGGCCTGCATCATGCGGGCTTATTGCCCAAGTATCGCATTTTGGTGGAGCGATTGTCGCAACGAGGACTACTCAAAATCATTTTTGGAACGGACACACTCGGCGTGGGCGTCAATGTCCCACTTCGAACGGTCCTATTCACTAAACTGTGTAAGTTTGATGGAAACAAAGCCACTATCCTCAGTGTCCGAGATTTTCATCAGATTGCCGGCAGAGCGGGTCGAAAGGGGTTTGATGATCTTGGCACTGTCGTAGCACAAGCCCCCGAGCATGTTATTGAAAATCAGCGCAACGAACTTAAGGCGGCAGGTGACCCCAAAAAGATGAAAAAACTAGTCAAAAAGAAACCTCCTGAATGGGGGTATGTCCCCTGGAGCCAGGAGACCTTTCGCCGTCTGATTTCCAGCGAATCTGAATCATTGGTCTCTCGATTTAAGGTGAGCCACGCGATGCTTTTGAATGTCTTAAGTCGTCCCCATGAAGATGGTTGTCGAGCCATGCAAAGACTCATTCGTCAAAGTCACGAAACGCCCGAGACCAAAAAGAAACTCTACAAAAAGGGCTGGGAGCTTTTTCGCTCGTTGGTCGATCGCCAAATCGTCGAATTAAACCCCATGCGTGTCAATGTGGATTTGCAGGAAGACTTTTCCTTGAACCACGCTCTATCCCTTTATCTCGTGGATTCTTTGCGTTTGCTCGATCGAAACAGTCCAGACTACGGGCTCGAGGTTTTAACGCTCACAGAGTCAATCCTAGAGAACCCAGACCTCATCATTCGCAAACAATTAGATCGCCTTAAAACAGAAAAAATGCGGGAACTCAAAACGAACGGCGTCGAATATGAAGAGCGAATGGAAGAACTTGAGAAACTGGAACATCCCAAACCCATGCGCGACTTTATTTACAATACCTTCAATGAATTTGCACGAAAACACCCCTGGTTGGGAGAAGAAAACATTCGTCCCAAATCAATCGCTCGCGAAATGTATGAAGGCTTTTTTTCTTTCCGCGAGTACATCAAGGAATATGACCTGCAGAGGGCTGAAGGCATATTGCTTAGATACCTATCGGAGGTCTATAAAGCATTAATGCAAAACGTTCCTGAATTTGCGAAATCGGACGAGGTTTACGAAATCAGTGTTTATTTTGGAACCATAGTACGCCAGATTGACTCGAGTCTGATCGACGAATGGGAACGATTGAGAAATCCAGAGTCTCCTACCCAAAAAACACTGTCCCATGAGTCCAAAAATGAGGAACCAGAGTGGGATCGCAAAGCCTTTATCATTATGCTCCGGAACGAGTCTTTTCGCTTTTTAAAGTGTCTTGCACAGCAATCCTATGAGGAAGCACTCGAAATCTTAGAAGCTCCAGGCGAATTCACCGAAAAAACTTTAGAAAAAATAATGACCAATTATTATCAGGACGGGCATCAACAACTTCGAGTTGATGCCCAAGCCCGGGGAACCTCCTTTTTCAAACTCATCACAGATAGCGGATCTCGCGGCCAGGGCCGCAAATGGACGATCGAACAGACCCTGGTGGATACAGAGGGAGTCAACGATTGGGTTGTGGAGTTTGATGTGGATGTCGAAAAATCAAAAGCCGAAAAACGCCCTATTCTTAACTTAGTGAAGATTGAATCGGTCACTACTTAGCTTCTGCGTGCTTTATGGCAGTGATCTTGCGGATCAGGCGTTCAGTGCTAACACCTCACCCACCCCCATCATGACTAAACGAATTCAACTTCTTAAACAAACCGCTCGCGCGCTTCGCCCAATTGAAGATGGACATACAACAGAGCTACTGCGAGATAACACTATCGCCTGGACAACATTCTTGACCGATTTTGCATTATTGGAATTAGGCCACGCTTTCGATGCTCAAGGAAGCCAAGAGAGCCTTGGCGCCCAGATCACAGCAAAGTGGAAGGAACTCACACAACTCCTCGATGCCAATGCTGATGTGAATTTGAAAAGTTTACTCTTAGTGGGGGCTCGCATCGCGTTCGAGAGCTTGAACCTTAAACAACCGGGCTTAGATTACAATAATAACATCCGGAGATTTCAACTCTTGACCCGTGAGGCGATTGTGGCTGCGCAATCACTCACAACCTCGTCCCGTTTGCAATGGTGGCAAGAGAACACGATTCCCGTCCAGGGGATTCGGTCAGCTTTCTGCAATTTGATCGTGATTTAGGGATTGCCTTTAATGATAGTCAGGTGGCACTTCACAAAGCAGTATTCTGGCCCCAATGGGCGAAGTCACTTAATACCAAACAACTTCCATTTACAGCTGATCATCTGGCCACTTTTCAGACCCATCACTAGGGATTGGTCTTGGAGTCTGTGACGCCAATGGTGGACCGCTCTCTTGAACCCTTTCCTCGCCGTAATTTGCTCGAATCCATTGTCAAAACGATCTTTTGATCCGCAGTAAAAATGGGGAATCTTTGCTCGAGACTTGCCTCTTTTCATAGGAAGATGTAGGTTCTCCCGATGATTAGTACAAATAATGTGAGCCTCCGTTTCGGAGGCAAAAAACTTTTTGAAGACGTAAATGTTAAATTCACTCCCGGCAATTGCTACGGACTGATCGGAGCCAACGGGGCCGGCAAATCCACTTTTCTGAAGATTCTTGCCCGCGAGATCGAACCCAACACCGGTGAAGTCATTATTCCACAAGGGTTACGCTTGTCGGTTTTAAAACAAGATCACTATGCCTTTGACGATGTCACCGTAATGCAGACGGTCTTGATGGGCAATGAACGCCTTTACCGAATTATGCAGGAGAAAGACGCCCTTTACGCCAAACCTGATTTCAGTGAAGAGGATGGAATTAAAGCCTCCGAGCTAGAACACGACTTCGCAGAGCTCAATGGCTGGGAAGCGGAATCCGAGGCCGCAACCATGTTGGCTGGTCTTGAAATTAACGAAAGTTTGCACACCAAATTAATGAAAGAACTGACTGGTGGCGAAAAAGTAAAAGTTTTGCTCGCCCAAGCCTTGTTTGGCAAACCCGACATTTTGCTCCTCGATGAACCGACAAACCACTTGGATGTTCACGCGATACTTTGGCTCGAAGAGTTTTTGTTTCAATTTGAAAACACAGTGATTGTGATTTCCCATGATCGTCA
>JBILOD010000017.1:0-18593 GCA_044374645.1 Pseudobdellovibrionaceae bacterium
CTATAATATTTATTTTCCAAATGGTGGTTCGGGCGACGTTCGACATGATTTTAAACAGGGGTTTTTATCGGAGCTATTGAAACACCTAAAGGGACAGCTCAAAAGGGGCAAGGAGATCATCGTCGTTGGGGACTATAATATTGCTCATCGACCTATCGATATATATGACCCTGTACGTCTTGCCAAAGAGAGCGGCTTTTTGCCTGAAGAGCGCGCGTGGATGGATGAATTCTTTCATTTGGGTTTTATTGATACATTTAGATATTTTAACAAGGATGCGGCTGGGCGGTATTCATGGTGGTCGTATAGAGAATTTGCTAGAACTGGGAATCGAGGTTGGCGGATTGATTATATTTCGGTATCCAAAGGACTAGAAAAGTATTTGGTCAAAGCCGATATCTGGGATCGTGTCGAGGGCTCCGATCATTGCCCAACGGTGGTGGATCTCAAGCTCGATTAGATTGGTTTTTGGTTATTAGGAGGTCATAGTGGGTTTGATTTTTCTCTATCCGATTTTAGAGCTACTCACTCTTTTGGCCCTTGGTCGTGAGATTGGGTTTGGCTCCTTTATTCTCTATCTCTTAGGCACCTTTGTGGTTGGTGTGAATCTCATTCGCAGCGCAGGGTTCAATTCGGTTAAAATGGCTAGTCCCGCCGTTGTATTAGAGGCACCCTTTCGATTAATGGCCGGCGTTTTAATACTGGTGCCTGGATTGATTTCAGATGTGTTGGCAATTCTTATTTTGGTACCATTTGTTCGAAAATTGGTGTGGCTTTTTGCTGTGAATAAATTGTTTAAGGGGCGGGTTTTTCAACAAAACTGGTCTACGGCGGGGCAAGCTACTTATTATTCCGTGAAAGAAGATATCATTGATGTTGAAGTGGTATGTGAAGAGCGTGATGTGACACCAAAGGCTTTAGGGCCACATTCGAATCCCTAAAACAGAAAACTCAGGGAGAGGCCTGGATAGACGATTGCGCGGGTGTAATTTACTTTTGTTAGCGTCGTTGAGGCTACGCTCTCTTTGTAGGTCGGTGCATAGTAAATAATTTTGGCGGCAACACCAATAGCATCGGTGGGCCGAAAAACATAGCCTACGTCAGCTTTGGTGCTGGTCCCCCTCAATTCCACTTCGCTGGTGCCGTCATTATATTTGGCAATCGAATTAAGATTGTAAGTGATGCTGGCAAACCAAGACTTTTGTTTAGTTATGAAATATCCAAGGCGCAGTCCCAGATCGGTGAAGGTGAAGGTCGTTTTAGATGAGCCGGTTGCGTCGGAAAAAGTGCCTGCTCCATAGCTAAGAGCCCAGATCAGACTATCAGATTTTCCGAGCTCATAACCAATACCCAAATCATAGGTGGTCCGCGAGATGGTGGTTGTGGACGCAGTCTTGAAGGTGTCACTAATAGACAAAAAGTTAATATCAATGTAAGTGGCTTGAGCCCTTGAATAGGGCCAGAGGCATACAAATAACAACACACAGTACGCGACGAATAGACTTCTCATAGGCTAATTGTAAATAAAAACTGATGATATCGCGAACATCTTGAGGCCCAGGTGGATGAACGTCTTAGATTGATGGGTGGCGCTAGCGCCCCGTCAGATTAATGCTTTTTTATTTAGCACCTCTGTATTAAAATGAAACATAATATGGCATTTATTGATTACTAAATAGGCTTCGTTTAATTTTTCATTAAGTTTAAGAATTTTGTTGTAAAATAGAATCCATTCTCTTTTACTGTGTCTCGATTAACGGATTTTGTTTATTTAAGAAGGAAGAATGAGTTTAGGCAATTTAAGGAAATGTAAGAAACACCTTGAATCAAGCTCAACTCTATGACTAAATAGTTCAAATCTTGTTATGAAAGAAAATAACAGAGAGTTGTTTTTTTAGTGCTTGGAAAGCACTTAGCGATATCTGAGGAGGGAAGGATGTCACAGATTCCAGAAAACGTTCTGAAAGAGTGTCGAGGCAAATTACTCAATGTAAAAGCCGAGTTGCTCAATCGAGTGAGGGAAGCTCGTTTTGACATGAATGCCGATGAAAAAGGTGGAGATGAAGCTGATCAAACAATTCGCGTTCTCGCAGAAGCAGAAGCACTATCAATGCACGAAAGACTTCGTCATCAACTTTACGAAATTGAGAACGCACTTGCCCGAATGGAGAATGGCACCTACGGAATCTGTGAAGAGACAGAAGAGATGATCGAATTCGATCGTCTTCGTGCGATTCCTTGGACTCGACTGAGCATTGAAGGCGCCGAGATTCGTGAAAGTATCACAAAGCGCTACGCAAGGTAAGTAGACTCGTTTGAATTCAACAGCTAGGCTCTGGTCCAAGGAGCCTCGATGTTTAATTACCTGTTTATCACTATTTTTCTCGTCAATTGCCCGTTCTTCACTTGGGCTGAGCCGTCGATATCACTGACGGCACTCCAGGAACGGGCACAAACACAACACCCCGAAGACAAACTTTTTGAGCATCGCCTTCAAGCGGGACAATCAATGTTATCCGGTGAAGTTTATCTTCCTAACCCAATGTTATCTTATGAACGCATGACCTCCTCCGCTGGGGCGGCTATGGCAGAGACCACTTGGGAGTTTCGGCAGAAGCTACCATTGCCCTGGAAAACCTATCTGGCGCGCGAAATCTACCAGAAAGAAATCGACTCTATTCAATTCGAACTCATGCAAAGTCAGAGAGTTCGCAAATCACAGCTGACGATTGAGTTTTTTCGATGGTTGAGTCTCCACAAAAAACTGCTGCTTAAAAAGGAGGAAGAAATATTGCTTTCGCAACTTATTGCCGTTCAGCGCACGCGATATATATCCCAAAAAGTTACACAGGTTGAGTTGGTGGCTTTGCAAATCGAGCGTGGCAATATGCTCACGGAAATCAGTATGGCGGAAGCAGAATTAGCGAGCCAAATTGCAAAAGTAGAGGGGCTGGTTGGCCCTTCAAGCTCTAATGAGAGACTCCATCGTTTCACACCGAACGATGAGCCACTGGTAATGAAGAAAACGATCGTTCTGGCAGAAAGCGAGCTTCTAGATCGTCTGGATAAAAAAAATGGGGAACTCCGTGCGATGCGTGCGATGGTTGAAAAAAGCCAGGTCACCACAACCAGAGCGAAAAATGAGTGGGCTCCTGATCTTGAATTAATGTTAACTAAAACTGAAGATGAGATGGGCGGCAAAAAGCAAGGTTGGCAGGTTGGAGTTGAATTACCCCTTTGGCTCGGTGGAATGCAACAAGCTAAAATTAGCCAAGCGAAGGCTGAAGCCCTGTCTGCGGAAGTTCGTTATCAGGAGCGTCGCAGGCAAATGGCCCTTCAAGCTGAAGCGATGATGGCAGAGCAGATTCAGTTGCATCGCCAATTGGAACTACTAGAGAATGGATTGGTTCAGTGGTCAGGTCAAAACGTGAAGTCAGCTCGAATTGCCTACCAGACGGGAAAATTGGACTACGCTAGCTTTTTGGCGCTAATACAATCGGCTTATAAAACTTTAGTATCCTATGAAGAACTAAAAGTAAAAGTACTTGAAAATCAAGAGCTCATTGGCTTGATGCTTGGAGGGGATAAAGAATGAACGATCAAAAGTCCAAAGTGTCGGGAACTTACATCCTGTTGTTAGTGATGGTCGCCGGTTTCTCAGGACTTCTTGGGTGGTGGCTGAATCACCAAAAAAGAGAAGCCACTCCTGCAATACTGGTCGAAACAGCACCAACAAAAAAAGAAATTTATCGATGTCCAATGCACCCTCACATAGTTTCAGATCGACCGGGAACTTGTCCTATCTGTCATATGGATCTGCAAAAGGTGGAAGACGATGTTCCTACAAACGGTGCCACCACAAGCCAGAGACCTGAGGGGCGAGCGGGTGTGAGTTTGAATCTTGAACGACAGCAATTAATTGGTGTTACCTACGGAAAAGTCAAAACAGAAACGCTCACCAAAGAGATCAATGCAACCGGTAAAGTGGCATTTGACCCAGAATTATACACCGCCATTGAAGAGTACCGCCAGGCACAAATGAGTTATGATCAAATTAAGAAAGACGCTTATGGGTCGTTGAAAGAGCAAACGAAAACCTTGGTTGAATCTGCAAAAACGAAACTCAAACTCATGGGATTCTCCGAGGCAAAAATTAGGAAAATGGCCGAGCAACAACAGGGTGGAATGGAGTTTTTGCTGCCGGATGGAAAGGCATGGATCTATGCAGAGGTCTTTGAATATGAAACCAGCGGGCTGAAAATTGGCCAGAAGCTCGAGGCGGTATTACCATCGATGCCTCACAATGTTTTTGAAGGTGCCATATCCTCTATTAATCCCACATTGAACAATCAAAATCGCACCATTCGCGTGCGAGCGCAAGTCGCTGATCCGAAGCGATTACTGCGTCCTGATAGTTTTATGAATGTGAAAATTTTGGTCGAGTTTGGCGAACGTTTAGTTGTTCCGGACGAAGCCGTTCTGTTCTCTCAGGGTAAAGCTTTTGTGTTTGTATCCGAAGAAGAAGGTCGTTTCGAACCTCGCTATATCGAGGTCGGTGAGAAAACCGCAAATCGCTATGAGGTGACTGGAGGATTAAAAGAAGGGGAGACGATCGTGACAAGCGCAAACTTTCTCATTGATTCGGAATCCAAACTTCGTTCAGTTCTCGAAAAAGCCGCGCCAGCTGAACACGGAGCCCACCAATGATTGAAAAGATCATTGAGTTTAGCTGCAGGAACAAATTTTTTGTTATAATGATGACATTGGTGGCATTGGTGGGATCTTACCAAGTCCTCAATCGCATGCCGCTGGATGCGATCCCTGATCTTTCTGACACGCAAGTTATTATTTATAGCAAGTGGGATCGTTCACCCGACATTATCGAAGATCAAGTTACTTATCCGATTGTAACGGCCCTTTTGGGTGCTCCGAAAATCAAAACTATTCGTGGAGTTTCTGATTTTGGGTACTCTTATGTCTATGTCATTTTCGAAGATGGCACAGATTTGTATTGGGCACGTTCACGGATTGTAGAATATCTCAATAAAATTAGTTCACAATTACCAGCCGGGGTTCGCACCGAGATTGGGCCTGACGCGACGAGTGTCGGCTGGGTTTTTCAATACACGCTCGTCGACGAATCAAAAAAATTGAATCTTGCGGAGCTTCGGACCATTCAAGATTGGACACTGCGCTTTCATCTTCAGGCGCTGCCAGGAGTTTCCGAGGTTGCTTCGATTGGCGGCTTTGTTAAGCAATACCAAGTGAATGTGAACCCACATCGACTACAGGGGTACGGGGTTTCACTATCAAAATTGGTTGAAGCTATTAAGAAAGGAAATCAAGACACCGGTGGTAGAGTCATTGAGATTTCTGGAACTGAATACATGGTGCGTGGGCGTGGTTATGCAAAATCCATTGAGGACATTGAAAACATTGTCGTTACAACCGATGAACAGACCCATGTTCCAATTTTAGTGAAACATCTGGCTCGAGTACAACTTGGACCCGATATGCGGCGAGGAGTCACTGACTTTAACGGCATGGGCGACGCGGTCGGTGGCATCGTGATCATGCGCCAAGGAGAAAACGCTCTGAATGTTATCGATCGAGTGAAAACAAAACTCAAAGAACTCGAACCGAGTTTGCCACCGGGAGTGAAGGTCATTCCTGTCTATGACAGATCAGGTTTGATCAATCGTGCGATTAGTACTTTGAAGAGTAAGGTCACCACGGAAGTTATCATTGTAAGCCTGGTCATATTGTTATTTCTTTGGCACATCCCTTCAGCCATTGTGCCGATATTGACCATTCCAATCTCGATCTTCCTGGCGTTTATTCCGCTCTATTTTATGGGAGTGACCACTAACATTATGTCACTCGCTGGGATTGCCATTTCTATCGGAGTCTTGGTGGATGGAGCCATTGTCGAAGTGGAGAATGCTTATAAAAAGCTAGAGCTGTGGAACAGTGGTGGGCGCATCGGTGATTTCCACGAAGTACGCCTGAATGCCCTTAAAGAGGTAGGGCCGAGCGTGTTCTTTTCTTTGCTAGTAATTACGGTGTCATTTCTTCCTGTTTTCACACTCGTAGATCAGGAGGGGCGCCTTTTTTCACCGTTGGCCATTTCCAAAACTATGACGATGGCGTTAGCCGCGATTTTGGCACTGACGCTTGATCCGGCACTACGCATGTTGTTTTCCAGAATGGATGATTATGATTTTAAGCCACGTTGGCTTTGTCGTATCGCCAACCACTGTCTTGTGGGCAAGTATTATCCTGAAGAGGATCATCCTGTGAGCCGCACTTTGTATCGATGGTACAATCCAATCTGTGAATGGGTGCTTGGGCATGCTAAGCAAACGATTGTTGGTGCGGGACTTTTGATACTTTTAACAGTTCCTATTTATATGCGTCTGGGATCTGAGTTTATGCCACCCTTGAGCGAAGGTGACTTTCTTTATATGCCAACAGCATTTCCGGGTATGTCCGTAACGGAGGCTCAGCGGATCGTTCAACGCCAGGATGCGATTATAAAATCCTTTGGCGAAGTGCAAACGGTATTCGGAAAAGCAGGACGTGCCGAGACTGCGACCGATCCCGCACCATTTTCCATGCTGGAAACCACGGTCATGTTGAAGCCAGTCGATCAGTGGCCAGCGGTCGATCGTTGGTACTCTGTTTTGCCAGAGATTTTGCGAAAGCCCTTTTATTGGATCACTCCCCCTCACCGCTCAATGGAGGAACTGCGCACGGCCCTTGATGAAAAGCTAAGGTTTGCGGGAATACCTAATATATGGACGATGCCAATTAAAAATCGCATCGATATGCTCTCCACCGGAATTCGCACTCCGGTGGGGATCAAAGTTATGGGTCCCGATCTACAAGTGATTCAAAAGATCAGCGAAGAGATTGAAGGGGTGGTGCGATCAGTTTCTGGTACTACGAACGTTTTTGCCGAACGAACAAGTGGTGGTTATTACCTCGATTTTAAATTGAAACGCGAAGAGTTGGCTCGTTATGGTATCAGTGTTGAAGATGCACAAATGATTATTAGTTCGGCGATCGGTGGGGAAGTAGTTTCGAACACCATCGAGGGGCGTAGTCGTTTTGGCATCAGCGTGCGCTATGCTCGAGAGTTCAGAGAAGACATTTCGGCGTTAGAACATGTGATGGTACCATCGGCGAGCGGAGTCGAGGTGCCGATGGCGCAAATTGCGGAAATCAAGATGGTGGAAGGGCCAGCGATGATTCGCAATGAAAATGGTTTGCTGGCCGGGTTTGTCTATATTGATGTCAAGGATCGTGACATTGGTGGTTATGTTGAAGAGGCCAAAAAACTCGTTGAATCGAAAGTACACCCTCCCACCGGATATAGTCTGGTTTGGAGTGGTCAATATGAAAATATGTTGCGGGTGGAAGAACGGTTAAAGGTGGTGGTGCCTATCACGCTGCTTCTTATTATGCTCTTACTCTACCTCAATACGAAATCTTGGGTGAAGACTGGCATTGTGATGTTAGCTGTTCCCTTTTCTTTGATTGGGGCTTTTTGGTTGTTGTGGATGCTGGGGTATAATCTCTCAATAGCTGTTTGGGTAGGCATGATTGCATTGATGGGTCTAGATGCTGAAACCGGGGTATTTATGTTAATGTACCTGGATCACGCCTTTGATGATCAGGTTCGGGAGAAACGTATGAATACTCTCGCAGACCTGCGCGAAGCGATCATTCATGGTGCGGTTAAACGGATTCGCCCGAAAATGATGACCGTCATGGCAGCCTTTATGGGTCTAACGCCAATTATGTTTTCGATGGGTACAGGCAGTGATGTCATGAAGCGGATCGCCGCCCCTATGGTCGGTGGTTTGATCTCAAGCTTCGCCTTGGAATTGTTAGTTTACCCAGCTATTTTCTATCTCTGGAAACAATCTTCGATGCTCGACCATACAATTTCGGGCGTCACCACCAAGTAGTTTTTATCAGAGGAAATAGTCATCGAATAAGGGTGGCTTCAGTGGTCCATAAGAAGATCTTATGCTACCAGCGCCATTGGTTGATAAATTTGATTTGGGCAGAGTCGGAAGTGGCATCGATTAGAAAATCGAATGTGAGCACGGGAACTGCAATAAGTGGGTTCACAAAGGAGAACCTACCTGTGTTGAAAAATCGAATCACCCTTTTTGTTTTTGCGATAACGTTCGGTCTGTTTGAAAGCGCCGTGGCCATTCCTTTGAATGTGAAGATTGGATCTCGTCACACCATTGATCCTGAGTCAGGGGATCAAAAACTAGAAATCCAGAACCCTTCCGGAACTGCAGAAATGAGCTTTATTGATCAGGGCCTGCGGTTTAAATTTGTCGATAGCGAGCAGCGCGAGAAAACATTTCGTGTTTACTTTGAATACCAGCACGCTGAATTTGCCACCCCCGATCCCGAAAGCCAACAATTGATATGGTCTACGGTGCAGAGTGCCCAGCAGGCTGGTTCAAACGTGGCAGGGAAAATTCTAAAACAATTATTGGCGCAACCAACAGGGGCAGAAATCTTCTTTAACCTAAAAGGTAAAGCAGGATTTGTGCACACTGACTTTGCAGCTTCGAGTGTTGAAATTCAAATCCAAGAAGCGGGAGTCAAAGCTACGAATTTGAAAAATCTTGCCTTTGAGGCATTACTTAATTCCCATGCTCAATTGATGGCTGCGGAAAAGGCTCAGCAAGCACAACACTCGGAGGCTTCCCAGGTTAAAAAAAATCCCATCGGATATATTTGGGAAGATGTAGCCACCACGACATCAAAAACGGTCTGTGCGGCGGTCATCAGTGAAAGTGAACAATAGAAAAGTAGAGCAATCACAAACTTGAAGGGCTCTTCCTGCCATTCCGTTTTTAGAGTACTGTTGGTTGGTAGAGAGCATCGAAAAGGTAGTTTAGAGTCCAACCTTCAGAATCTTTACCTTGAAGTATCAGGCTGAAGCCCAGTCCTAAATCACCATGGTAATTCAGAAAACTAATTGGATTTTCACCATCCACAGGGAAGGCTAAGGCAATGTCACCCTCATGGGTTTTCGAGATTCGATAAACTTCAATTTTCCGTGGACCAATTTTTACTGGCCCACGAACCAACCACTCCTTGGTGGTGGAACCATCGTGTGTGAATTCAACAACCGGATTTTCCGAAAAGGTAATAGGCAAAGAATCAAGCTGCCCATGCGTTTTCTCTACGCTTCCAGAGGGTAATTCAAAATTAGAAGTTTTCACCTGACAGAGCGTTTCCCGGGGATTTCGCCTAAAACACAAATATCCTTTACTCTTTAGGCTCCTGATTGTTTGCACATCCTCTTCGTTATTATGATCAAAGGTTTTTGTTTTGCGAAACAACTTGGGAATCAGTCTACCTTGAAAGGAATAAGCTCCAACCGGAAGAGCGATTGGCGGGGTGTCATTTCCCTCAAAACTGAAGGCTAATGGGCCCCATAAAAGAACTACTATCCAAACAAAAATAGTTTTTACGCAGAATCTTGGGTTTGTCATAAACACTCTCCGGGTAAAGTCGTTTCACCCAAGAACAGCATTCTCATGCGAAGTGGTCTATAAAAATCTAGTTTTAAATTGGCATTTGCGGCAAAGTGGCTCAATGGCCTTGTTATTTGAAAATCCCTTAACTATGGCCAGAGCTCGAGAACTTTGTAGGATGGTTTCAAGAGGATCAGTAAAAATTGACCCTAAATTAATCACGGCCTCTTTATCAAGACAGCACGGTACCACTGTCCCCTCGGTTAGAATTGCGATCTGGTTCCGAAGACCGTAACAAAAACCCTCATGCTCTGGGGAAAGTGAATTCAGGCTCGGCCATTCGAATTGAGTGTCGAAGTGCATTTTTATATGTCGATCTAAACGATAAGATTTTTGCGTAAGGACATTAACATTTTCTGGCAAAATGGGATCGGAAAAGAGAGTGCGTAGTTCGCTACAAATGGACTGATTTTGCACAGTTAAAGAATCAGTTGGCTGAGGTAAGTTCCATAAACGAAAGTTCACGAAGCTCTCCGGATGGTGCAAAATGAACACTTTTGAAAATTCGGTCAGCCTGACGAGGTAGTCTCGAATATTTTTTCCAGGGAAGTTGTCAAAAAAACTATGGATACTAAAATTGATTTGTTTAATGATGGGAGACTTCAATAAAAGGGCACGCTGTCTCTCAAGCAGTATTCCATTCGTTGTTAATATAAGGGGTACGTTCTCCGCTTCAAGAATTTCCAAAAACTGCGAGAACTTCGGATGTGCCAGTGGTTCTCCCATAACGTGCAAAGTGACCGCGGATGTAAACGGTTTTACTTGTTGAATCACTAACCGAAATTGTTCCGGGTCCATGAGTTTTTTAGGGCGTAATACTTCAGGGCAAAAGCTGCATTGCAGATTACAGATATTGCTTATTTCAATATAAACGCGGTCAAATTGCATTATTGCCTTTTTAACACCGACAAAATTTCGATGTGTGGAGTGTGTGGAAATTGATCGATCCCAAGAATCTCAGTAATTCTATAACCTTTCTTTTTCAAGCGGCCGGCATCGTGGGTAAAAGTATCTAGACTACAGGAAATATAAACAACTTCTCTCGGGTATCCCCACTGACCCACAAACATATCCAATTTACTAAATCCGTCTCGTGGTGGGTCCAGGAACAGAAAATCAACAAATGGATTTTCGGCCTTTATGAGTTTCCAGTCGCTAGGCTTAAACAAATTAGCCTCGACAATCGTGCAAGGGCTAACCAAATCCCGATCTCGAAGCCGACGAATGCCTTCGCTTGCGATATCGGTAGCAACAAAATTTTGTAACTGTTGGGCTGCTATGACCTCGGTGAAATTCCCCGAGCCGCAAAACAATTCAAGGGCCGTGCCGCCCTTCCAGTGTTTTGTTTTTGCGTCAACCCAGGCCTTCATAAAATCATTTTGTTGGGAGTTGCCTTGGCGGAAAGGACGACGCTTATTGGGAACTATCGAATCAAACGTGGTCTCATCATCCATATCGATGTAAGACCACGGATGGGTAGGGGTTGGGCACCAACTGTCAATTGGCAATTTGGTTATTGATTCTCGCAGCAAGTGGCGAAGGGGTTCATTGAGGACCAGACAGTCTTTGATAGGGGCAATGGTACGACTAAAGCGACTGACATAACCCAAGAAATCGCCATCGGTTTTAAATTGAGCCCGATTACGAAATCCAAATATCAGTGGGCTTCCGTGGATCGGGGGAACATCAAGACCGTCAGGCAACAGATGGTCGCGCTGTAAGGCATGTTTGAGCATGTGGCGTTTAAACTCAAGTTGCTTTGGGTATGCAATCTCTATCCACGGACAACCCCCACAAAGACCTTCCCTGATGCCGGCATGGGAACAAGCCGAGGGAATTCGATCATCCGAAAGCTGCGTCATTTCGACGAGTCGTGCATAGCCATAGCGCTCTTTAAGGTGAACGACTTCAAAAAGAGCTTCATCACCAGGAAATGTTCCAAGCACGAAAAATACCAACTTTTCCGTTGGATGATCCACGACACCGTAACCCTCAATCGAAATATCGCGAACTTTACCTGTGAATTGGCTGCCAATCATAAATGTCCCTGCGAAAATTCGGTCATAGCAAATTTATTCTCGGTGACCTACTTTTTTTCGCCGAGATCTTCAGGATTTGGGAAATTTTCAAGCTTCGGAACAGGGGTTGTACCTAGGTTCTCTAAAAGGCTCGGCTGACTCCAAATATATCAAATTACTGCTTTTTCTGAGTTTGAAACTTATAGGTGTATTCAACTGTAGTCGTTGTAAATCGTGGGGATTTGGGAAAATTCATGGCTTTCAGATGCTCAACCAGCAGGGTATTTACCTTTTCATTGTGTAGGGTATCGTGAGAAATGCTGACATCCTTAGTCTGGCCTTTCTCATTGATGGTCCACTGAATCGTCACATCGGCCTCAGTAAGATCTTTCTGGGTCACTAATTTTGTCAGTTCGTTAGGCAACTCACCCCGATTTTCAAGGTAATAGTCCACAGCAACTTGGGCATCGGAACCGCGTTTGTGACTAATGGCGCAACCAACAAAGTAAAAGCACAGCGATAATAGCAAAATTGTCTTCATAGGATTCCTTTCATCGATTGAACATCGTATGAACAATGTAGTACAACATCCCTTTACAGTTTTTAAGAGGTGAATATGAAAAAAATTAAAGTGGCGCAGCCAGTTGTTGAGCTCGATGGTGATGAAATGACCCGAATCATCTGGAAGATGATTAAGGATAAGTACATTTACCCTTATTTAGACATTGATATTAAGTATTTTGATTTAGGAATGGAATACAGGGATAAGACGGAAGACCGAGTGACGGTTGAAGCGGCTGAGGCCATTAAAAAATATAACGTGGGTATCAAGTGTGCGACGATCACTCCGGACGAAGCTCGCGTCAAAGAATTTAATCTCAAAAAAATGTGGAAATCACCAAACGGAACCATTCGTAACATTCTCGACGGGACTGTTTTTAGAGAGCCAATCATAATTAACAACATTCCACGCTTAGTACCAAACTGGACCGCACCAATCTGTATTGGCCGCCATGCTTTTGGTGATCAGTATCGTGCCACTGATATCGTGACTAAAGGACCGGGGAAGCTCACTATGAGTTTTGAACCTGCTGATGGTGGGCCGGCTCAAAAGTTCGAAGTTTATCAATTCGAAGGTGATGGCGTTGCGATGGCTATGTACAATACCGATGATTCTATTAAAGGTTTTGCACGTTCTTGCTTTAACTTGGCTCTTCAAAAGAAGTGGCCCCTGTACTTCTCTTCTAAAAATACCATTCTTAAAAAATACGATGGTCGTTTTAAAGATATTTTCGAAGAACTTTATAAAACTGAGTTCAAAACTCAATTCGAAGCCGTAGGGATTACCTATGAACACCGATTGATCGATGATATGGTTGCAAGTGCACTGAAGTGGAATGGTAACTTTGTTTGGGCTTGTAAGAACTACGATGGCGATGTGCAGTCAGACACTGTGGCACAAGGATTTGGTTCGTTAGGTTTAATGACCTCTGTTTTAATCACTCCGGATGGGAAGACTATGGAGTCAGAGGCGGCACACGGTACTGTGACTCGTCACTACCGTATGCATCAGCAAGGTAAGCCAACATCAACTAATCCAATTGCGTCTATCTTTGCTTGGACCCGTGGTTTGGCTTTCCGTGGTAAACTTGATGGCAACCAAGAACTTATTAAGTTCAGTAACACTTTAGAGCAAGCATGTATTAAGACTGTAGAGTCTGGAAAAATGACCAAGGATTTGGCTGTTTGTATCCATGGTGACAAGGTCACTGACAAACATTATCTCACTACAGAGCAGTTCATGGAAGCTATAGATATGAAGCTGAAGGAACTGTTGGGCGCTTAACTCCCGACAAATTTTTATCTTTGTTCGCAAAGGCTGGGGTCTTCTCCAGCCTTTTTTTTGGTGGCTTAGCCACCAATCACCTTACCAACAGCGCTAATTGAATCCTTAAGGAGGAAGAGCTGTTGGTTGAGATTATGGCTTGTTGATGATGCCACTTGTGACGTTTCAGCGTTGGAACGAGTGGACTGATCCAGTTCTTCTAAGGCTTTTGAGATTTCATCTATTCCCTTAACGGTTTCCTGAATGGCATTCGAAGTCTGTGTCGTTGTCGAGTTGACCGCTTGCATTTGAGAAATAATGGTCTCGAAGGACTCTTCACAACGATGAGCTGTTTCAACACCATGTTCGATTTTTGAGATACTTTCGTTCAACGTCAGCGATAGTCGTTGTCGACCTTCTTCGACGATGGCCTCTACTTTTTGGACACTGTTTTCTAATAGATCTGAGATTTCCTTGGAGGCGGCACCACTCATTTGCGCGAGCCCCCCTACTTCTTCCGCCACCACCGCAAAACCGCGGCCATGTTCTCCGGCTCTGGCGGCTTCGACACTGGCATTAAATGATAATAGTTTAGTTTGAAACACAATTTCATTGATTACTTTCGTTTTATTTCCGATTTCACCAATGAGGGCCACAATCTTGCCAATCTCTGAGTTGGTTTGCTCAACATCAGAAACTATCCTGTTTTGGCTCGCACGAATATCTTCAATAGTTTGAATGACGGCATCCAACGCCACCTTACCAGTTGAGACGGATTGGTTGGTTTCTTCGGCGCGTTCCTGCAAAAAGGAAGAGTTCTCTGCCGTCTTACCAACCATGGCACGAATTTGTTCCAGGCTGGCGGCAGTTTGCTGCGTGGCTGAGGCTTGTTGTGAGGTGGCTGATGATATGGCTGTCGCAGAAGAACTAACTGCGCTCGAAGCTGACTCCAGTTGCCCGGCATTCTCTGTAAGGCTATGCACAACAGCCTCAAGAGGTAAGGTCCTTCTGAAAAGGGCCCAGAAAATCCCAATCATGATAAAGAACTCGATCACTGAAAGAAGAATAGTTTGAATCAAAAGCTGATGTTGATTCGTGATCATGGCTTGTTCAGAACGAGCCTGTTTCTCAGTGGCTAGCTTTTCTAAAGCAGCAATTTCTTCAGCGAGTCGATCGGCATAAGCATCAAACCCATCACCCGGCCTTTGCATCAGTGCATTTCCGGCTTCTTTGCCGGAGGTCATATAGGTGTTCGCCATTTCAATGCCGAGTTTGAGAAATTTGTTGGCATCGACACGAATGGGGTCTGCGAGTTTCTTGAACTCGGGAGCGGCGGAAACAATTGAGTCAAGTTGCTGATTCAACTGACTCATGTTTTGTTGGGCCTCATCAATGCCCTCTGAGTCGCCAGTCGCTGAGGCGTCGGTGAGGAACTGCTGAACATTCACCATTAAATACTTAGTCTCCTGCGCTTTAGTACGTATTGAAACATACTTTTCACTTTCCATACTCAAGTTTTCGAGTGCACTAAGGTAGTATATAGTAACCAGTGCTATGGAGATTACAGTGAAGGATAGAATCCCTGTGGATAGAAAAAGTAGGTTTCGTAACTTCATCGGGCACCTCGTTTAACGTTACATTGGTTTCACTTTGTGTGGACCATTTATTCTTACTTAACGGCAAGACATCTTAATGTTAAATAAGAATAATTGATATTTGTGATAACATCAAATTGCTGCTCCACTATGATCCGTTCAGAAAACTGTGCAGGCCCTTAGTCGAGGAGGCTTTCAGAAAAAGGCTATTATATTAACGAGAGGTATTTGAGAATCTGTTCAAGGCGAACGCCTCGCGACCCCTTGATGGTGATCAAGGGCCTTTTTGTAAGACTGGCACTGATTTGCTCGAGCATGGGTGTGTTTATAGCTGAAAAAAGATGGAGTGGGCTTTTCCCTGTTTTTGAATACCCACGCTTAAAATTGTCCGCATAATTTCCAACAAAATAAACCTCAGCGAAGTCGGCGGTGCCGGCCATTTGACCAAGCTCTTGATGGAGGTCTTCTGAGTTTGCTCCAAGCTCTTTCATTTCACCAAAGACACCAACTAAGGGTCGGTCGGTTCTGATCAGTTTGAGGTTTTCGATGAGGGCCTTTTGACTGTCCGGATTGGCATTGTATCCATCAAATAGAATTTCAGCCCCACTTGGGTGAGTGAGTCTTTGATTGCGACCCCATGTGGTTCGGCAATTCGCCAGACCCTTCCAAATTTGATCAGCAGAAAGTCCTGCAGCTAGACCGACACAAGCCGCGAACATGAGATTCGTTACGTTGTGTTGACCAAAGACGGGAATTTCTACGGAGCCTTCAATACCTTTGATATGGCCCTTAAGAACAAGTTGGTCAAAATCCATAGAGGCTATTTGAAAGTGGACATCGCTTTTTGAATGGACACTACTGAAAGTTAAAACTTGGATTTGGTGATCTGAATAGGTCTTAACCATGGATGCCGTCCACGGATTATCGAGATTAAAAATTCCGGTTTTGAAATTTGGATTGGGGGTGCTAAAGATTTCTTCTTTTGCTTTAGCAATCGATTCAATTGAGCCTAATCCCTCTAGGTGGGCTCGTCCCACCATTGTGATGCCAACAATATTCGGCTGAGCAATTCTCACAAGGTCAGAAATCTCTCCTGGGTGATTCATTCCCATTTCACAAATAGCAAGTTCGTGTTCGGGCTGTAAGCCTAATAGAGTGAGCGGCAATCCCCAGTGGTTATTAAAGCTGCCTTGGTTGTAATGAACTTTTTTGTAGGAGGAAAGAATCTGTGCTGAGAACTCTTTCGTCGTGGTCTTGCCATTACTTCCGGTGATCGCAATGATAGGCTTGCCCCATCTGGTTCGTCGGTAGTTTCCTAACTGTTGCAGGGCCTCCAAGGTGTCTGGCACTTGAATGATTGTGACGTATTGAGCGAGGGGATGATGGTGCGCAGGCCATTGGTGAACCAAAAGTCCGGTGGCCCCTGCTTTCACTGCATCTTCGAGGTAGTTGTGAGCATCATAGGCATCGCCCTTGAGGGCAATAAATAACTGCCCGAGGAGGGCTTTTCTTGTATCTGTTCCGACCGACGTGAAAGTTTCTGAATGTTGAGCGATTAGGGTTCCATGGGTGGCGCTCAGTACATCGCCTAGAGTAATCTGGGAATCATTCAGTCTTTGTTCGGTACTCATATTAAAAGCTTCCTTGCTGTTTCATAGTCTGAAAAATAGAATTTCTCTTTGCCAATGATTTGATAGTCCTCATGTCCCTTGCCAGCGATGAGAATCACGTCATTTGTTTTTGCGTGACTCAATGCAAGCTCAATCGCTTTCGCTCGATCGGGTTCAATGAGTGGTGTCGATGAAATTGCTGGTGAAAATCCTTTTTGAATATCGTTAATAATTTGGAGAGGATCTTCTGTTCTTGGATTATCCGAAGTGACAATGACCAAATCAGAAAGACATTCTGCCACCCGGGCCATCAGAGGGCGCTTACCTTTATCGCGGTCCCCACCACAACCAAAAACACAGATTATTTTACCCTTTGAATTAAAATCTTGCCGCACCTTTTGCAGAGACTTAAGTACATTCTCCAGGGCATCGGGGCTGTGGGCATAATCGACTAAAACCGAAATTTGTTTAGAGTTAGGTACTAATTGAAGTCGTCCTGGGATCCCGGCAAATGTGGTTATAGCACTTTCAATCTGAGAGAGTGACAGTCCACCGGCTAAAGCGGCCCCAATAGCGGCCATCACATTATAAATATTGTGAACTCCGATGAGGGGGCTCTTGATTGATATATTGCCACTGGGTGTAAATAATTTAAATTGAGTGCCTGAGAAATTCATCGTCTCAAGCTGATAACTGAAATCGGTCCCAGCGGCGCCATAACTCCAAACTCTGGCATGGGAACCGGAACTCATTTGAACTCCCCATGGATCATCTCGATTGATGATTGCCACCACGTCTTTTTTTGTGGATTGCTGGAGAATCTCAGTAAAGAAGCGTTGTTTGACCGCAAAATACTCATCCATCGTTGAATGGTAATCAAGGTGATCACGGGTCAGGTTCGTAAAAACCCCTACATCAAACTCTATACCTTCAATCCGCTTTTGATCCAAAGCGTGGCTTGAAACTTCAATCGCGAGTGTTTTGGCGCCATGATCGACAAAGTCAGCGAGCCGTTGTTGGAGCTCGATGGGGTGAGGGGTGGTCATCTCAGTTGGCCATACCCGCCTAGCAAGGTGGTGGTTGATGGTGCCAATGACTCCGGTAGGTCGGTTTATGCTATTAAAGAGGTGCTCAATTAAATAGGTGAAAGAGGTTTTCCCATTGGTGCCTGTTACGCCGACACAAAAGAGCTTCTCTGAGGGGTTATTATAAAATGAAGCCGCCAAGATTGGTGCTAAGGCGCGTGTATGATCAGTCTTTAAAACTAATCCCAAATAGTCACTAGGAACAAGGCTCGGATCTTCGACTAACAAGGCTGTGGCGCCATTGGCAATAGCCATAGGGATGTACTGGTGACCATCACTTGAAACGCCTCTTTCAGCGATAAACAAGAAGTTCTTTTTCACCAATTTAGAATTGGTAGTAAGGCCTTCGATGGTAAAGGGGGTGGATGATTCTCTCACAACGGAGCTGTGAGTCTTTAGCTCTTCGAGACTGATTGTTTTGCCCATGCCATGAATCTAATGGCGCCATTAAAAAAGGGCAAGCCACATGGCTTACCCTTTGAGAATTAATCGATCGTACAGCCATTTAAGCCAAATTTAGAGATTGCTAGATCCTGCGCCAGGGCTAGTATTTCCTGCTCCAGGAGTTAGGCCAACCAAAGAGGTTGGAAGACTTGGAGTTTCTTCATTAGCGGCACCAGTTGGCAATACGGCGGTTGCTTTTTCAACAGCTGCTTTAACTGTGTTGTCCGCAGCGACACGAGCCGCAGCAGAAGCCACACGGCTCTCAAGATTTTGTTTAAGATCATCAGACGAGCCGCGGCCTTCAAAAATAGGGGCCTGAACTTGCTGTTGAGTCATGTAATCTTGAGGAAAGGCACCCAATTTTGCCAGGTAGTTTGAAATACTACCATTGCCAGTTTGGATGATGTCACGAAGAGTGAAAAGAGGAGCATATTGAGACGCTTT
>JBILOD010000279.1:0-5667 GCA_044374645.1 Pseudobdellovibrionaceae bacterium
GCCGCCCTCTCCCTGAATCGGCTCAAAAATGAATCCAAAAAAAGGTGAGAGGGTAATGCTTTGATGACCCGCGAGCGACAACCTTAGGTCAGCGCGGTCAAAGAGGATCGAGAGTTGTTCGGGAGATTCGAAGGGATCAACAAAGATCACCTTGAAGGGGCCCGTGTCATACATCTTACGGTATTCACCATTGGCTGTCGCAAATAGGGCACCACTGGTTTTTCCGTGAAAACTTCCGTTTAAAGAAATCAAAATAGGCTGACAACAGGCAAAATCATTAGAAGCTTTTAGAAAGGTTTCTGACTGTTTAAGTTCCGGGTACTTAAGAGTGGCCAGCTCAAGCTGCAAATTGAGTTGCTCTTTCTTTCTTTTCCATTGGAGTAAGGCATGTTTCAGTGCCACTTCTACTGCTTCTGCCCCTGAATTCGCCGTTGTCATTATAAAGTCACGAGAATCACCAGTTTCAGATCGTAAAACTTCATTGATCTGTTGAGCAAATTCAGCCGATTTTGCGCGAAGGGAGCCCTGAGCATGAACAACCCTTTGGGAAGTTATGAGCTTTTGCAGGCTTTCAATGAGAGAGGGATGATTGTGTCCAAGAATGGTTGATCCGTACCCTCCTAGAAAATCAACGACTGGGATTTCATTGCCGTGAGGATCTTGAGTGTAGAGTGTATCACCTACAGCTCTATGGTAGATGAGATCGAGCTTTAGGAGTTTAAGCATTCGCCCTAACTCTGGTCTTACCACGTTTTCATATTCTTCGGAGAGCTTACGATCTTGATAGAATTCCATTTAATAATTAACCCATGGGTTCGATCAACTTTACAAGTATCTCGAGGCTTGGCACGGTGCGCTCGTATTTTATTTGGTCAATAAATAAAAACAGTTTTTAATACTATTCTTGTGGAGGACACAAGTGAATCGAGTTCTGAATCACCCACTATTTATCTTACTAGTTGTTTTGTGCTCCTTCGTTGAATACTTTCTTTCCCGTCGCGGAAAGTTCAATAACTTCAACAGTTACGAAGTGACATCGAATTTGGTGATTATTTCGATTGATCGTATTCTGTCCGCCCTCACAGGAGCTGATGGTGGCGCCTTAGCCCATTGGATTTGGAGTCATCGTATTTTAGATTGGAATTTGGATGGATTTGCTAAGTGGAGTCTGATCTTTCTTTTGGCGGAATTCGTCTACTATTGGATCCACTTTTATAACCATAAGGTGAATATTGGTTGGGCGACTCACATTGTTCATCACTCTCCGACCAAATATAATTTAACTGTGGGTTATCGTTTGGGAATCACCCGTTTTTTTTCATTAGGATGGATCGTGGGGTTGCCGGTGATGCTTCTTGGTATTCATCCGCAGGATCTCGCATTGGTTTTGGGTCTGATTTTCTTCTACAATTTCTTTATTCACACTGAACTCATTGGGTCCCTGGGCTGGCTGGATTTGGTTTTGAATACGCCGTCCAATCACCGAGTTCACCATGCCAATGATCCCTCTCTCTATAATAAAAATTTAGGGGGGGCTACGGTTCTCTTCGATCATTTGTTTGGAACCTTCGCCAAAGAAGAAGTCCGCATTAAAGACTATGGAATACCGGAACTGATGAAACCGCAGAAATTCTATTTGGAGATTTTTGGCTATTGGATCCAAATCTTTCAACAGTTTGGCGCGGTTAAGGGGCTCCAAAAAAAATTCCGGGTTTTATTTGGTGCCCCACAAGAATTGCACGTTGTTGCGGAGGGGGAGCTGAAGAAATATGGCATTCACTGAAACCAAAACCCGTTCAGTATTGAAGGCTGTTTCATGGCGTTTGTTTGGTTCCACGGCCACGGCCTTTGCCACGTACTTGTTGGTGGGCCGTTGGCAAGTGGCTGTGATGGTGGGAGGCCTCGAGGCCGCCTCTAAGTTTGTGTTGTTTTTCTTTCATGAGAGACTCTGGAATCATGTAAAGATCGGTAAGGAATCGCTCTCACCGGCCGTGATTTGGCTGACGGGGTTTTCGGGAGCAGGAAAGTCGACCATTGCCAAGGAATTAGCGCGCCAACTTCGCGCTCAAGGGGCAAAGGTGGAAGAACTTGATGGCGACACCATCAGAGAGATATTCCCCCAAATTGGGTTTACAAGACAGGATCGCGAACAGCATGTGCGTCGAGTCGGTTACCTGGCAAGTCGACTTGAAAGTCAGGGGGTCTTTGTTGTTGCATCGCTCATTTCTCCCTATAGCGAATCACGAAACTTTGTGCGCTCTCTTTGTCAAAATTTTGTAGAAATTCATGTGGCCACAAGTATTGCAGAATGTCGACGTCGGGACCCTAAGGGTCTTTATAAAAAAGTCGATAAGGGTGAGATAAAAGGGTTTACAGGAGTTGATGATCCCTATGAAACGCCCCCAAGTCCAGAGCTGCGCCTAGAGACCGAGACCCGATCAGTGGAGGAGTGTGTACAAGAAATTTTGCGAGTCACCACAGCGAAAACGGCTAACATAAAGAAACAGCCCAAAGCGACCCAGAGAGATATTCCCTTAAAGGAGTACCAATGAGTCATCTGAAGTCATTGGAAGATCGGAGTATTTTTATTCTTCGTGAGGCCTATGCGAACTTCCGTGATTTGGCAATGCTTTGGTCTATCGGGAAAGACTCAACAGTTTTACTTTGGTTAGCTAAGAAAGCATTTTTTGGCCATGTTCCCTTTCCCTTAATCCATGTGGACACGAAATTTAAAATTCCTGAAATGATCACTTACAGAGATCGCCTCGCCAAAGAGTGGGGTTTGCGCTTATTAGCGGGTACAAATGAAAGGGCAATATCGGAGAATCGCAGTTTTCCAGCTGGGACGCTCACTCGCATTGACTGCTGTCGCACCTTAAAGACAGAGGCCTTAAAGCAAACTCTTGATGGCACAGGTCCACGCTATCTTCTCGATCTAAAATCGGGGCATTGGATTCCCGATGAGTCTAAGACCGCTTTTACCGCTGTGATCGCCGGGATCAGAGCCGATGAAGAAGGGTCTCGTTCCAAAGAACGAGTTTTTTCGCCCCGCGATCGAAGTAACAAGTGGGATGTCGCCCTACAACCACCCGAGTTTTGGAACCAATATAATACCGAATTTGCTCCTGGAACCCATGTGCGGATTCATCCGCTATTGGATTGGACGGAATTGAATATTTGGGAGTACATTGAGGCCGAGAACATTCCGACGGTGGACTTATATTATGCTAACGAGCAAGGATTTCGCTACCGATCTCTGGGGTGCTATCCTTGCACAAAGCCAATTCAATCACCATCAAAAAATCCATCGGAAATCATTCAAGAACTTCGGGTCGGCACCCTCAAAAACATCGCCGAGCGATCAGGGCGAGCTCAGGATCAGGATGATGGCGGAGGGCTCGAATCTCTCCGCCTCGGGGGGTACATGTGAGCCAAGGTCATTTGAATTTGGTGATTGTTGGACATGTGGATCACGGCAAAAGCACTCTGGTGGGGCGAATGTTAGCCGATCTGGAAGTGCTGCCAGAAGGGCGTCTCCAACAAATCAAAGACTACTGCGCCAATAACGCTAAACCCTTTGAATATGCATTTATACTTGATGCTCTTAAGGAGGAGCGACGACAGGGTATTACTATCGATGTTTCGCGGATTTTCTTTCGTTCCCGCCATCGGAGTTACATGATTCTCGATGCTCCAGGGCATGAGGAATTTCTCAAAAACATGATTACGGGCGCCGCTCATGCAGATTTGTCCATTCTCTTGCTCGATGCCAAGGAAGGTTTTCGCGAAAACACGCAGAGGCACATTCTCATGCTTTCGCTTCTCGGTATAAAGCATTTAATTGTGGTCATCAATAAAATGGATTTAGTCGATTATAGTCAGGAAACCTTTTTGGAACTCAAAGAAAAATTGCAGCAACGACTCTTGGCGCAGGGGTTAAAGGCAGACCAGATTATTCCAGCGAGTGCCTATGAGGGCGAAAACTTAACCCATCATAGCGGCAAAATGCCCTGGTATAAGGGTGAAACACTATTTCACTCTATTGAAGCTCTTAATGTAAATTCCAATCTTGAGCAGCAGCCATTGCGGTTTCAAGTTCAGGATGTCTATAAATTTACTGAAAATCGAGATATTCGACGGATTGTTGCTGGACCGGTTTTATCTGGGAGCTTGAAAGTTGGCGAAGAGCTACTATTTAGTCCATCGCAGCAAAGAGGAACAGTGCAGTCCATTGAATCTTTTCCTGCGGTTTCCATTCAACAAATATCAGCTCCGACTCAGTTGGGAATCACTTTAAAGCAAGAATTGTTTATTCGACGAGGAGAAATGGCCACTCTCCCAGGGGACAAGGGGATTCAGCAGGGACGCTGGGTGCGGGTTCGATTATTTTGGCTCAGTAAAATCCCACTTCACTTAGGTGAACGAATCGGTTTTAAAGTCAACAGTCAGAAGACAGAAGCTCATGTTGTCGCCATTCATCATGCTATTGACTCTTCTTGTTTGGATGAAAAAGCAAATGCGTCTACAGTTGAGTCCCTGAATGTTGCTGAATGTACGCTTGAATTAAAGGACTCTGTGGTTTTTGATAAAGAAGGATCTGGTATAACCACAAATCGCTTTGTGTTTGTAAAGGATTTCCAAATAGTTGGTGGCGGAAAGCTATTGCAGGTGACGGATCCTTTGGTTGACCCACTCGATCGACAAAAGCTTGGAAATCTCCTTTTGGGTCCACGGGAGGAGACTCAACTTAATACCGAGACTAAAGAACTTTCACTTTGGTACTTTAAGGGTTCGGAGCTTGAAGAGCTACGAAGTATAGAAAAAGATTTGAAGGCGAGAATGGTGAAAGTGGCCAGTCTTGATTTTACAAATCCGCAGGTTTCTTCTGAAACACAGAATTGTTTAATCAAGACCTTACAGGCTTTGGGATACACCTTACTGATTCTCGTATCCGACGAGAGTGACTGTAATAACTAAGTCCTGTCCCCCGGATGTATCACCACCGATGACTGGCCAGTGCCTTTTTCGATACTCTTCTGCGAGGATTTCATTGATTTTCGATGAGGCACTTAGAACTCCCGCCTTTGGAAAGGTCAGTGAGTGCATGATTCCGGCCACGCTCATCAAGTTATCTTCCTGCCAATCATCAAGGATATTAAACAACGACTGCATTTCATTCTGGAGTTGCGAAAAAGGAACTTCAGGGTTGAGGCTTAACGATGTGGTTTTTAATTTCAGATTCATAGGCACACTCGCATTTTTTTAGATTGGCATTGGAAATCGAACTTTTGTCCCCAGTAGATTTCTCCATCAATTTCAAGGGGTATAGTGTTTGGGCTATTGACCCTCAAAGAATTGGCTTGCCACTCTCGATTGAAGGCCGAACTCATTTGTCCAAACAAAAAAGCTTTAAGAAAACGACATAGTAGAGACCAGGGACCGTTCTGTTCCAGTAACAAAATTTTGAATTGGCCGCTATCGGGGGGAATATTTTTGGGGTAATAGAGGTCTTTGGTGTAGAAGGCGCTTTTCATGATATTTAAATTTGAAATAGTCCCCTCAAACTGAAAGATATCGGACTCCAGATTGAGTTTGATGGATTCAAAAGACGTCACAGTTTTCAGAAAGGTATACATCTCTGCTAGTTTGAGATGTTTTTTTTTGAGT
>JBILOD010000280.1:0-5657 GCA_044374645.1 Pseudobdellovibrionaceae bacterium
GCCCTCGCTTTTGAGAACACTCACAAAAGCTTTGTAATCAAACTGATAGTCATTCCAGAGGTAATGAAAAAAACCTTCTTCGATGGGCTTCCAAGTTTTTTGGACAGCGGTATCCGCACGCCCCTGATCGCAATCCTTGGCCTGCGCTGGCGCTCCAGCGATAAATATAAATAGTAGGATGTGCAAACTCCATCGAGCCACTGGCAAAGAACTCCAAACTGACTTTTGATGAGAGGGCGCCGAGTCACTCAGTAAATCCCAACAAGAGCACATATCAACAGTCAAAAAAACAACTCGTGATTTCCGACATGCACCATTCTCAAAAGAGTCACTTTCTCATCGGAGTTTTCACGTTTTCGCTGAATCAAATTCAGAGCTTCTAGGATCACATCTAGATCAAGGGCTGAACCTCAATCGGCGCTCAGTAAGAGAGTCCTGGTCGACGTCGGCGAAGACTACTGATGAAGCGAACTCTAGCCTCGACTAGCCTTTCAACGGTGCTTCTTATCGAGCAATGGAAAAACTCCGAAGGAAACAATTCGGATTGATCAAGGGTACGAAAGAAATATTCAAGTCAATTTTTGAAATCAATGGCTAAAACCAACTTTCCTCGAACGTGGCGTTTCTGACTTTCATCTTGGGCTTCAGCAGCATTGAGAATACTTAGAGCTTTCACCTCTGGCACTTTGGGTTTTCCTGTTTCAAAAAGTTCGGAGATGATTTGAAGTTGTGAGCCATTAGGGTATACAAAATGAAACTGACCTCGCTCTGGAGTCTCTACAATACTGACAACTCGAGTTCTTTCTATTCGGACACCAATGGCCTTTTTTAAGGTTTCACCACCAACGGTATCAAAAATTAAATTATAGTCACCAGCAGACGGGGATTGGGTTATCTTTATCAAAACTTCCTTAGCTCTAGGTATCTGGGACCTTTTTATGGAGCGTCTTGATGCTGCGTTAATTCCTTGAGTGGATCTTAGTTACTCTGTTCAATGGCTGAGTCGCAATTGCGAAGATTGAATAGTCGCTTTTCACATCCGCCTGCCGAAACATAATCCTTGTTTATGAGTGAATTCCTGAAAATCGTTCTTTTAGAGCCACTTGAAAGCTCTCTGTGACCAGGATTAAATAAAACAAATCCAGTTCGAATACAAAGTTCGGCACTAATCCCACCGATTTGTTTTTGTTGCAGGTGGACGTTAAAGAATTTTTTGTCAAAGCTTTCGTACCAGGGTAGTCTGAAAAAACATTGAGCAGAATCTGCATAGCGGATCGATAGAATTTGTTTAGCTATCGGAAACGTCGCTGGCATGAGGAAAGGGATTGTCTGTATGCGAAGGATGAGTGCACAGAAGGCCATGGATAAAGGATTGAATGCAATAAAGTCTCTCGGTGGCATAAATGGATTCCTAAAGGGACGTTTGGGAGAACTTAGCCTTTACCTAATATTTTTTTCAGCGCCATTGTCGATTGCGGCCGAACTAGTACCACTCACAGAAATGGACGTAAACCCTCGCCAGCTCTCGGTCGAACAGCTCAATGCTGAGACTAAGCTGGAGCGAGAGATTGATCAAAAAGTTAGGGCGCTCATAAAAAAAATGGCTGTCGAAGAAAAAGTAGGTAAAATGACCCAAATCACCTTGGATGTCATCGCGGTGAAAGAGTCCTTAAAGAGCGATGCTCCGCAGATTGATCCGGTTAAAATGCGTGAAGCGATTCTTAAATACCATGTCGGATCGATCCTGAATGTGGCCGGCGATAAGGCGCACTCCATTGATTACTGGCATAAGGTCATCAAAGATATTCAAGATCTTGCCGCTCAAGATCGTCTGAAAATTCCAGTCTTGTACGGAATTGATTCGATTCACGGTGCGCAATACACAACGGGTGCAACGGTTTTTCCGCAATCGATCAATATGGCTGCAACATGGGAACCAGACCTTCTGCAGAGGGCCAGTGAGATCACGGCACTTGAGACTCGAATTTCGGGAATCCCATGGAATTTTATGCCAGTGTTGGATGTGGGCCGACAAGTATTGTGGCCACGTCTTTATGAAACTTACGGAGAAGATGTTTTGCTTGCTGAGCGTATGGGGCGCGCGAGTATTATTGGGCAACAAGGTTTAACTAAAAAAGAGTTATCTTCACCATCGCGGGCCCTTTCGTGCATGAAGCACTATGTAGGCTATAGTTTTCCGTGGTCAGGAAAGGACCGCACCCCTGCGATTATCACAGAGCGGATGATGCGCGAGCAGTTTTTGCCGCCGTTTGCGGCGGCGGTGAAAGCAGGCTCTGAAACCGTGATGATCAACTCAGCGGAAGTGGATGGTATTCCCGGACATGCAAACTACCATTTGATCACTGAAGTGTTAAAGGGTGAGATGAAGTTCAAAGGTTTTGCGGTTTCTGATTGGGAAGACATCAAGCGGCTGCACACCCGGGATCGTTTTGCGGCATCCCCTGAAGAAGCGGTTAGACAGGCGGTGATGGCAGGGGTCGACATGAGCATGGTACCATTTGATTACAGTTTTGCAGAGATACTTGTGAAGTTGGTCAATGAGAAAAAGGTGCCAATGAGTCGGATTGACGATGCGGTTGCTCGTATTCTGCGAGTGAAATACTTGTCGGGAATTTTTGAAAACCCTTATCCAATGCGAGACTTGGTTTCACAGTTTGGTGATGCCAAATTTCAAAAAGAAAGTCGGCAAATGGCGGCAGAGGGGTTAACGTTATTGAAGAACGAGAAGTCGACTTTGCCGCTATCCAGGAACGCTAAAGTCTTAGTGACCGGACCCACGGCCAATTCTTTAGCTGTGCTCAATGGCGGGTGGACGCTCAGTTGGCAGGGCAGCAATGAGGCTCTTTATCCGAAAGACAAAAAAACCATTCTTCAAGCCATCAAAGATCATGTCGGCGCATCAAGAGTGAGTTATCATAAGGGCGTAGAACTGCAGCAAAAGGCTGATGATTATGAAGCGGCACTGAAGGCCGCGCGCAATGCCGATATTGTGGTTCTTTGTTTGGGTGAAAAAACTTATACGGAGACTCCTGGAAATATTGAAGATCTCACTTTGGATACAGCCCAGTTGGATTTTGCACGTGAACTTTATAAACAAGGAACTCCGGTTGTTTTAGTGTTGGTTCAAGGTCGACCACGCGTGATTCGTGAAATTGAACCGGGAGCATCAGCTATTCTTATGGCTTATTTGCCGGGGATGGAGGGCGCGGCGGCCATCGCAGACACCCTCTATGGTGTCGTGAATCCGAGTGGGAAATTGCCATTCACTTATCCGCGTTATGTAAACTCGCTTTTGACGTATGATCATAAACAACAAGAAGAGCTTGAAGGAAATACCTTTAATCCTCAATGGCCCTTCGGTTTTGGTTTAAGTTACTCAAAATTTGTTTATAAGAATTTGCGTTTGAGTCAAAAGAGGATTGAGGCCGGAAAACCAGTTCGTGTGACCGTAGAGGTCAGCAACGACAGCGATGTGGCCGGGAAAGAAGTGGTTCAACTCTATGTTTCGGACCTTTACCGCAGTTACTCCACTCCACCAGTGAAGAAACTCGCTGACTTCAGGAAGATCAGTTTGGCTCCTCGTCAGTCCGCTCAAGTCGAGTTTGAGGTGTCACTCAATCAGTTAGGATTTTGGGGCCCCAAAAATCAATGGGGTGTTGAACGTGGTCAGTTCAAGGTGCAGATCCAAAATCTTGAGGACCGTTTTGAATTCTAGTGATGGCCTCCTTTATAAAGGCGATAACGGTCTCAGCCTCTCTTTTTTTGACTGAACCCGTTATCGTATTAATTCTAGTCAATGGATCCTCCAGGGTGTCTAGATCAGCATAAATACCAAATCAAGTTTTTTATGCTGATCTAAAAGAGTTATGCCAGACGCCAGGTGGTCCGGTGACATCAGAATTGAAAAGATCTGGATAGTTCGCGAATATTGTCTTTTTCGATGATTTTTTGGACTAAAACAAAACGGAAAGTGGCTCACCTTTTCAAGGCGGAAAGTCGTTCCCAAAGTCACTGAGATTTTTTTGTGGTTAAAGGGGCTCGTGAGCTCAGGGATTGTTGGCATTTGGGGGGCTGATTGTGCGTCAAAAAGAAATCTCCAATAGATCCTTGAGTAAGATGGCGCCCACTATTCGAAAACTCTATAACTTCAACTCGTTTGCTTTCTAAAATTGCTGACAATCGCTGAATCAATGGTAATCCAATTCCAACGATATAGGTAGAAAGGGCCATTGTTTCGGGTAAGTCGATCTGAGTACCAAGGGGAGACAAAATTCCAAGGACCAAAGGGATCCATTCCAGATGGATAGGGTTTATCTTCAGTTTTCGTGCGACACCAAGAGTGGCTTTGCGAATAGGAACGGTGGCCTTGCTTTTCAGTAATATATTAGTAACTGGTGTTGATTTTGCGTATCTGCCAGATTCAGAGGTACTTAGATGCCCAACCACGGTCAATTTTTCTACCTTAGTCCGATGGGGTAGGTGATTCCAAATTTCATTAGCCACATCATGATGAAGAGCACTTTCAGAATCTGTTTGGCATGCTGTAAGACAGCCAGCAAGGTAGACTTGAAGATTTGCTGTCGGAGTTCTCGAATCAAGCATCTCATTTAGTAAAGTTCCCAATGCTTGAGAGTCTAGTAGTTCTGAGTCTGAGTATCGAAATACACCTTCGGCGGCATGTCCCGAAACGATGAGTGATGCTATTTGGGAATGCTCGGGAACTTGAATTAAGAAATCAGAGTAGACTTGATCAAATGATGGGGGCGAAATTATGGCAAGGTTGTAGCCATTTTCTTTTGCCAGGTTTTCCAGGACACCCTGATCTTGCTGGCTGGCGGCTTCATCCAGTACTCCATAATAGTGGGGACTTTGGATCACCACTATGTACTCGTCAGCGAAACAGGGTGCTGATGAAATGAGAAGGAAAAAACTGCTGACAAATGCGTAAACAAATTTCGATCTGAAGCTAACCTCTGTTTTCACCGAAACTCCGACAGAAAGATTTTGGGATTACTTTTCCATACCTGCAGATTATAACATTCATATTGAACCTTTGAATGCTAAAGAAATGCCAACCTCAAAATGATCACCCTTTAAAGGGACCCAGTGGGATGGTTAAACAATCTTCATGTAAGACATTGATTGTCACTGACTAAAAGTTCTTCACTAAAATTTCAACGGAGACTCTCGAAATAAAAGAATGGCAATTTTGAAATATAGTCCGTACCGAAATATATTGTGCGTAGATGATGCAGAGATTTCTAAAGTTAGCGAGGCGGGAGGACGTAGAACTAGCCAGAGGCGCTAATTCAAGGACGACTAATGAAGTTGGCTTTAGAAAGATTAAGTTAGATATGCATAAAATATTTCGGTACGGACCATATAATCGAAAACAATCTTTATGATTATTTGATTATCTCTTTAATACCCCTCAATAGTGTTAAGTTCCCATAGAAGCCAGAAACAGTCCGGTGGGGCAATTCCGTCTCTAAATAATAAATATTTGGTTAAGCGAGACTGTTCCTCGGTGGACCTGTTGACTTGCTTGGATTCAGAGCGAGAATGCTCGGTGGTCCCAATTAAGGGATAAAATGTAAAAAACGTGTTTCGCGTTTTTACAAGGAGGTTTTTATGAA
>JBILOD010000281.1:0-5656 GCA_044374645.1 Pseudobdellovibrionaceae bacterium
AAAAAAAAACTCAATATTGCACTCGAATATTTAAAATCCACCACAACCGTCGGCTTGGTGACAACGGGCGTTTTAACATCCTTTGTTTATCGCTATTATGTTGAAAAGAACGACCTTAACCTGCAAGCCGCTGAACATGGTCGTGTGTTTAATGTGATGCAATTTCTTGATGAAAAGAGTCTGGACTTCCGCTTTCGCATGAGAGGTCCCATCGAGGCCAAGGAAAAGGTCGCGGTTCTTGCCATTGATGACTCTAGTCTCAATCAGGTCGGTCGCTGGCCTTGGAGTCGTGACACCATGGGGCACCTCATCGACAACATCATGAGCGAAGGCGCTAAAGCGGTCGGATTCGATATGGTGTTTTCTGAGCCTCAAGTCGAAAAAACGGTTAAAATCCTCGAAGACATTGAAAAGAAAATCCCGCTACCTGAGACCGTCAAATCGGCGTTTGAGAAAGCCAAATCCTCCGCCCAACCCGATCAATCCCTAGCGACCATTTTAGACAAGCACCGTGAGAAACTCATCCTTGGAGCGTTCTTTGATGACATTGATGAACATCTAGATCCTTATCAAGACCTTTGTTACAATGAGGCATTTAAACGTAGTGAGGGCTATGCCATTCGGGAGAATGAAGAGTGGCCCCCTTTTGTTTTTAACGACTATTATCAAGGTGCTGGTGGCGGTTTTATCTTTGAAAACACTGCCTTTGACAAGATCCTAAATCCAATTTTTGCCGAGCTTGAGACTGAAGTAACCCAGAAATTGCTGAAAGAACGCTTCAAAAAAACCAATGTGGCCGACCTCACACCCCTGGAGCTGAGCCAGGTCACCATGGCCAAAGAAAAGTCTCTTCGCCAATACTGCTCGACTTGGCTGCTTCCCAAAATGGACCGCTATTTTTCCCGCTGGGAAAAGGAATGGCCGGGATTATTTGCCGACCACCCGCTCTTGAAAGGCAGTCAACTGCGATCAGAAATTGCCAATATTGCTGGATATATTTTTATCAACCCTATCCCTCAAACAGGCCGCTGGACGGTTAACATTCCTGAACTGCGAAAAGCCAGCGCACACAATGCCATGTTTGCAGCCTTCCTGGATTCCGATGGAACTATCCGCCGCTCACCACTCTTCTATCGTGCTGGTTCTCGGCAAGAAAACTTTGTTCCTTCTCTGGCCCTTCAAACTTACTTGGTGGCCTCTGGCTACCAGGCTCATCTGACACTGGATCAAGATCGCAGCGACTTATTTGGCCGAAAAAACACCGCTCAATTTGCAGTCAGTAAAGTTGAGATCAAAGATCCTGAAACCGACCAAATTAAATTCGCAATCCCTGTAGATCACCGTGGTCGTATCAAAATTAATTACGCTGGACCCCAGATGTCCTATCCACACCTCTCTGCGGCCGAACTTTTTCACGATCGACCACTTATAAAAATCCAACAATACTCCTATCATCCTAAAGCTCAACGCTACATGATCCAAGAAAAGTTAGTCGACCGAAAAGAGTTCATCAAAGACCGAACCTTCATTGTGGGGGCTACTGCCGTCGGTGTGTACGACCTGCGAGTCACACCCTTCGAGGAAAACTACCCCGGAGTTGAAACCCACATTAACGTCCTCGCCAATCTGATGTCACAGAACTTTTTGAAGTCGCACCCTGCGGAGTTCCGCATGATGATCATCGGAATGCTGGCTTTAGGATTGTTTGCCTCTGTACTTCTCCACTTCCTCGGCGCCGTATCAGGTCTATTGAGCACAGTAATGTTGATGCTGGGAATTTTCCTTTTTGATAAATATATTTTATTTTCACGCGGCATTGTCGTAGCCACAGTGTTTCCAATCATTGCCGTCAGCGTGATCTATATCACCATGACATTCTACAAATACTTCACTGAAGAGCGAAAAAAGAAATACCTAAAGGCCACTTTCTCAAAGTACGTCTCTCCAGCCATTGTGGATGAAATCCTTAAGGACCCCGAAAACATCGAGCTCGGGGGTCGAAAACAACGAATGTCTGTATTTTTCTCGGATGTGCGCGGATTCACCACAATCTCTGAAAAACTCGATCCGCAGGTGCTTTCAGCGGTCCTAAACGAGTACCTCACTCCAATGACAAATATTGTTTTTAACAATAAAGGCACACTCGACAAATATATGGGCGACGCCGTCATGGCATTTTTCGGTGCTCCCATTTATTTTCCCGACCATGCTAAATATGCCTGCCGATGCGCCCTTCAAAGCATTGAAAAGCTGAAAGAGATTCAATTGAACTTTCAGCAGCGGGGTCTTCCAGTGATAGATATTGGAATCGGCATTAACACTTCCGATATGTCGGTGGGCAACATGGGTTCCGATATCGTGCGAAGCTATACCGTCATGGGTGATGGTGTGAACTTGGGCTCCCGTCTCGAGGGAATCAACAAGGAGTACGGCACGCGTATTATCATCAGCGAATTCACCTACAAAGAAGTCGAGAGTGAATTTACCTGTCGGGAGGTTGATTGGGTCCGGGTGAAAGGAAAGTTGCAACCGATCAAGATTTTCGAACTCATCAGTGAGGGCGCCGCCAGCAAAGACAAACAAGATCTATTGACTATCTATAACGAGGGCTACCAACTCTATCGAGAGGGTCGGTTCAATGAATCCCTTGATGCCTTCAAGAGGGCCCTAGCAATAGATGCTAATGATCCAGTATCCCAACTCTATATGGAACGCTGCCAAGAGTATATTGCCGAAGCACCACCTCAGGATTGGGATGGGGTCTTCGTCATGAAGACCAAGTAGATTCCGCTGAAAAAGGCCAACTACATCCCCCGTGAGCCTCGCGCCCTTGGCGCAGCTCACTCGGGTGGCCTCGCTTCAACTCTCATCCGAAACAAACAGAACGTCAATGGCCGCCGTCATCGCCCCCAGCGCGAAAGAAAGTAGGAGCTTGTTGATTGGGACAATATTTATCAGTTTTGTTTTTCAGTAAAACCAGCTTTTGCGGCGTCGCTGTCTCCTTGCCTGGACCTTCACAACGACCGCGAGTTTCTCTATATTGAGCGGCACCGCGCTTAGCACTTTCATCAGACACATCCAAGTTAAGAGGCCAGCCGCTGCCACAGGCCCTCTCCAATTCTTCAATCGAAACTGACGGGACCCCTTCATTAAATTCACAAAATCGTTTCGACCAAAACGTCACCCAAGGGCTTTCCTTTAAGTCTTTATAACCAACTCCTTTAGGCCCCTTAAAACGAATCGTATCAATGCGTATCAGTTCACAATCCCGATTCAAAATAAACTGCATTCCAAACCAACAGGTTGCCTTGCTGGCATTGTCCACAGTACCCACCGCTGGATTGCTCTCCTTACACCGAGCGCGAGATTTTTGCACCAGCGTGGCAACATATCGGTCACCCTCAGCTTCAAGCTTGCCAACAAGATCAGCTCCCGATTTAAAATGAGTTTTATCTTCCGCAGTCTTTTGAATGTCATTCACAAAAATGAAGGGCCATAAGTTATCCATGTGTTTTTGAAAACTCGCTTCATTTTGATCATGAAACCAGGTAAAACAGTTCTTTTTTTCCGCACCCAAGACGACACCATGACTCAAGACCATGATCAAACCTAAAGCGCTCCCTAACATGGCCCCATTGAACTTACTTGCAAACATTGGTCACTCCCTGAATACACTTCTCTTTATGGAATCCGGTAATCCAACAAATAGCAACAGTTTTATGTTGACCCGTTTGAATCTATTCAATGCTTGAATATCCGCAAGGTCAGCTATAAACTCAGTCGCGGGGAAAACATCTGATTTTACGGGGGAATTTGATTGTGCGTCAATGGCTGATAACTGTTGGAATGATTCTATCGATTTTATTGACTTTCCCTTTCGATCTACAAGCCCAAAGCTCTTTCGATGGCATTGTCATTCAAGCTGATTCGGGAGAGCGAGATCTCAATAACCGTTCCATGGAACTTAAAGGTAACGTACAAATTTTATTTAAGAGCCAACATTTGAGCGCCGACCGCGCCATTATTTATCAGGATCGCAAGGAGTTTGAGGCTCAGGGCCACGTCCTTTTGGTCACCCCAAAAGCCACTCTCGGTGGTGATAAGATCATCATGAACTACGAAACAAACATCGGCACGGTGTACTCTGGATTTATTCAGTCAGGACAATTGATTTTTGAAGGCGCCATCATTGAAAAGACGGGTGACGACCAATACCTTACCCTACAGAGCCAATACACATCCTGTACCACCTGCCCTGCGGCTTGGAGCTTTAGCGGCCAGTCCATAGAGGCACAAATCGGTGGTTACGCTCTGATTAAAAATTCACTTTTACATTTTGGCAATGTTCCGGTGCTGTGGCTCCCCTATCTTATTGTTCCCCTCAAGAGTGAACGACAAACGGGCTTGCTGGCGCCAAGTTTCGAATACTCAGAGAAAAGTGGATTGAGTGTTGAGCTACCTTTTTTCTGGGCTATTTCAAAAAACCAGGATGCCACTTTCACTTTACACAACTACGCGACACGCGGCCTAAAGGGATTAGCCAATTATCGGTATATCCTCACCAGGGAAAGTTCTGGGGAATTGGATGGTGCTTTTTTGAGGGATGGGTATTTTGGGCAAACGAATCGCCATAAAACTTATTTAGGCAGTGCCGATCGAGTCAATCGGTGGTTTCTACGCTATAAACACTACTGGGTGTTACCCGAGGACTGGATCCAAAGAATTGACGTTAATAACGCGAGTGACTTGCAATATCCAACGGATTTCCCCTTTGAAACACTCAACTATGGTGACCCCGCCATGGAGAATCGCATCTCACTGACAAAGAATACAGAAGATCGACATTTTAGCATTGATAACTCATACTACATTAATATGCTTAAGAGCCATCCCATGGGGGATAATCGGGATAGCGTGCACCGACTTCCAGAAATTAGCTTAGTATCAACAAGAAAGCCCATTGGAGAAACTGGATTATTATACAACTACGATCTTCGATATACGAACTTTGCCAGAAATGATTTTGCCTACGACGATCTTGTCGAGGGTATTGATGCGGATGGAAAGACCAGTCGACAAGCCGCCCATGAATGCACAAGCGGCGGAGGATCTGCCAACGATCCAAATTGGGAAAAGGATCCAAACTGCAGGCCAAAACGCGATGGTGAATTTACGCCGGGAACTGACCTCATTCGTTCAGGCCAGCGTTTGATACTTGAACCCAGTGTGAGTCGGCCGACTCGCTTGGGTACGTCTTTTAATTTGGTTCCAAAGATTTCGTTTCGCGAATCCCATTACAGCTTTGGAATCCAAGATGCACCTGAACTCACGCGCCGTTTTTTAAGAAGTGAAATAAAACTACAAACTTCATTCAGCCGAATTTTTGGTGACCAAGAGAAACCTTTTGGAGACCGATATAAGCACGAAATCCAACCCGAAGTGATCTCAACAGCCGTACCTTGGCTCGATCAGCCCGACCACCCGTTTCTTGGATTCGCTAATTCCTCTGAAGTCCCTTTTTACTCCCGCGAAGCCGCTTCAGATTCTGATCTTTTTGGGGATCATGGAATTCAGTTTGACTATGATGATCGCCTCTATGACCGTAACCTCATTACCTACCGTATTACCAATAAAGTCACTCGCAAGTCTTGGAACG
>JBILOD010000201.1:0-7143 GCA_044374645.1 Pseudobdellovibrionaceae bacterium
TCCCTTATAAAGCAGACTGAAAATTACCGCCGTTTTAAATCTCGCTTTTTGATTTTAGGCCCTACCGGTTCTGGCAAAGAACTTGTCGCAAAAGCTTTTCAAATTCCCGGCAAACCATTTTATGCTGTCGATTGCACACGCTTCATGGAAGGCCAAGAGCAATTTTTAGAGTCCGAACTTTACGGACATAAAAAAGGTGCCTATACCGGGGCCGATCAAGATAAGCGCGGCGCTTTCGAAGTTGCAAATGGCGGCGTGGTTTTTCTTGATGAACTGCACTGTTTGTCCCTTACTGCTCAGAGTAAACTTTTACGCACTTTGCAGGAAATGAAATTCCGGAGACTGGGGGACAGCTCGGCTAATGAAATTCCTTTTGATGTAACGCTCGTAGCGGCAGCAAAGCCCGAACTTCTTTCCATGATGGAACGCGGAGAATTCAAAGAGGATCTTTATTATAGACTGGCAAAGTCTGAATTAAGGATTCCACCTCTTTCAGAACGACCAGATGACATTAAGCCTTTGGCAAAATTCTTTGCGGAAAAATATTCCAGAAAACACAGTTTATCCAGGGTGCTCCATCCACAACTTCTACGGGACATTGAAAGTTATTCCTGGCCCGGAAATGTTCGCGAACTTGAGGGTGTGATAGAAAATTTTGTAATGACCTCGCCTGGCGAAATCATAGGCCCCGCACAGTTTAGTTCTTATGTTGCCAATAAATTTGCACCTGAGACGTCTGAGGATAAGGGCAGTGACAAGCTAAAACTTGTTGTGGATTCAGTTCAAAGCGACCACATCAAAAGTGCGCTAAAAAAATCCCGCTTTATTACAAATGCGGCGGAGTTGTTGGGAATTCCTCGAACAACTCTTAATGATCACCTAAGAAAATTAAATATTGATCCCTATGAATATTTAGGGATCGAAAGGTAGGATATATGGCTCTTAGTGAAATCGCTTTAGTCAGTTTGGCATGGAGTCTTTCTGTGAATCCCAGTGATGCCGATATTCAAAAATATCAGTCGCTGAGTCAGTCAGATCAGATAAAGGTTCAAAATCTGGTTGAGCATAAAGACATTTTGCCTGAAGAACTTGAAAAGTTAAGAGTAACAGGTGCTTCTGAAGATTTGAATCCCATCGCTCATGCGCCGACCACAGAAACGATGATGTAAAAATGAAAGCAAAGAATTACCCTTTAATCTTTGCGATACTTTTGCTGCTTGCCGCCTCGGTCTTTTTAGGCCGAGGCTTTTTGAAGGATGCTCTTATGACTTCTCAGATTGAAGAATTAAAAGTTTATTTGCCGGTAACAGCCCATTTACCAGATCCCGCAAATATTAAGAACACCGGGCAATGGTATGTGCTGGGCCATATATCATCCGGACTTTCTCAATTTGATCATATCGACGGAAGATTCAAACCTCTGCTTGCAGACTACGAGATCTATTCGAGCGGAGTTCATTCATTTACTCTGAAAGATAATGCTAAATTTAGCGACGGGACTTTGATCACAGCCCACGATGTAGTGATTTCAATCAAAAGACTCTTGATTCGTAAAACCTCCACCCATTTTCCTTTATGGGACTACTTAGAAAACTGTGAAAATTTAAAAACTCTTGAAGATGAGTGCTCTGGACTCAAAGCCGTTAGCCAAAAACGCATCGACATTCGTTTAAAGAAAGACGCAGAGTCTTTCTTATTACAAATGTCTTCTCCAGAAACAGGTATCTGGTTTGCTGGGGACGTGGACCCTAAAACTCTCGATATTAAACCTACAAAATATTCAGGCCCTTATCGAGTCGAACAAATTGATGAAAAAGGGTTTCATTTAGTTCGAAATCCAGAAAATCCAATATCCAAAGGTTTTCCTGATTCTCCTCAAGACATTAAAATTAAAACAATGGCTGCCGACAAAGTCATGTCAGAGGTTGAAAGCGGCAACATTGACGTTGTAATTAGAAGCCATAATCCCTACGACTCGACATCCTTTGAGAAAATCGGCGTGGATGTTTTCAGATCAGCCCCTGCCACATTACTTTATTTACATGGCACCGGCAAAGTCGCTAAACATTTAATTCCACGAGAGTACCTGCAAAAGCTATGGGAGAGTAACACAGATAAGGGCATTGTGGCCGCCGATAACTTTTTGCCTTTTGATCCAGGTCTGTCATTAACAAGAAATGAATTTTTAAACGAACTGTCTCTTGCGTCTGAGTTCAAAAATATCAAAATGAAAGTCGGCGTCCCATGGACTTACCTTTCAAAAGGTTTTTATGACTTCCTTAGTAAAACAGGACAAAAAAATGGTGTCAGTATTGAAATTGTTGAATTGTCTAGGGAAGAGTGGTTCAGTGCGCTTGAAAAAGGCGAAGCTCCTAAAGACATAGATTTTGTTTTAGGTATTTACGCGGCCTCAGAACGTTATCCTGCTGTTCAACTTCGTTATATTACCGGAGATATTCGAAAACCAAATATCGATCTAACTCAAGCTGAAACCCCGGAATTGTCATCAGAGAAAAAAGAACTTCTCAGGGACTATCAAAAAGCGCTTTTAAAAAATCAGTTCGCTGTACCCCTTTTCCTATCTTGCCACCAGATTATGTACAGAAAGAATTTGAGTGTGGGCGATCAGCCCCCATCAGACGCAGAAGTCGAGCTGTGGAGAATCACTAAACGATGAGTACAGCATTTTCAGACTCAAAAGAATTAGCTGTTCTTCCAAGATTTGTCGCTGAGACAAAGCTTTTGCGGCATTTCGCAAAGGTGGAGGGGGCTTTTTTTATTGAGCGAGAAAGCTATTTTGAAAATGAAGCGAATTTTTTGGCCCAAGCTCAGAGTGGCGGAATCGCTGGATTTGGAAGAGCACCTTCCAAAAGAAGGGCTCTTGTCAAAGCTGTCGCCGAGTATTACGAACGCCGTCTAATGCACGAGGCTTTTGCCGATGAATTTTCGCACGTTCCCAAGGTTTTACAGACATCAAACGGATTCGCGGTTCATTTCTCCCAAGATCACGCAAATCAAGCTGCAACAAATGAGGCGATTGAACGTCATCTCTTGCAATATAGCTACTTGAAAGATGGTTGGCAGGGTTTTGAGTTGATTCACCAAAAGACGATTGGTGATGAGTCTCTAATGTTTGTTCTATCAAGATATGAAATCAATAACCTAAGAGCTGGAATGGTGATTGCCACGTCAAAACGCTTTCCTGGAGTATCGTTCGGTTATTTTGCAGATCAAACAAATAAAATTGAATCTTCTTCGAGATGGTCGCATGCGATTTCGGAGGCCTTGGATAAAATTGAGCCTTTTCTTAATCTTGCGCTGTCACCAAAAGCCGCCAATCTTATGCCAATTGAACAAGGCATTTTAGATTGGATGATGAGGCCTCAGGAAAAAATGGTTTTTGGTGAATATGGATCTGTCAGGCGTTTACCTGAAGTCGCTATTGAAAACAAAGACTTCGATTTAGCTAAACGCTGGGGTTTGGATTTTCCGTTATTTGGATTTTATTGCTATTCACCAGGTCTTTTGCCTCTCCTCGTTGTTGATCGTATTAAACAAGAGGACCCGGAGTTCATTTTAGATATTCTGCAAAAGTTTGATCTGCCAAGGCAGATGCCGGAAAGGAATCCGGTGTTATGACCAGCAAGAGACTGTTTGTTGTTTTACTAATCTCAGCTGTCCTAGCCCTTACGATTCAATGGATTTCCATGGAAAATAGGCATTTGCAACTTAAGCAGTTAACGAATATTGCCTGCGAGATGGTTTCAGCTAGAGCACAAGCGGGTTCTACTCGTGACGTTCATGACCAACTTTATTCATTTTGGCACAAGCACAATCCTGGTTCACGGGTTGATGTTCTTGTTAAACGTGGAGAAAAAGAAGTTGGTGCCCGGACGTCTCTAGAACAGAAAAATTCTTATGTGCAATCCTGCCAGATTGAAAACCAACCAGATTACGAAATCACATTCCGGTTTGAAGACGAAAAAATATTGGGCTTTGCAGTATTAGAAAAGTTCGCCACGACGTTCATTATTCTTTTAGTGATAGTATTTTTGTTTGGTATATTCCTTCGAACTATCCGAGAACTTTGGTCAGGCCAGGTTTTAAGTGAGGTACGGAAAAGCTTAGGGTTAGGTGTTGAACCCACTTCAAAATCAAATCTTCTTTCCCGATTTCTCGCAAAAGCCTTTCTCAATTCCGCTGCGAGTTTAAAACCTGCAATTGTAGATCTTCAACAATCTTTAACTGAAAAGCAGTCCGAGCTTAAATCCGCCAAAGGTTTGGTTTCAAAGATGGAAGAGGAACGTATTCGTGCTGATGAATTTGCAACCATGGTGACAATGGTTCGGCATGATCTAAAAGGGCCGCTATCTTCTCTTAAGATAACAGCGAGTGGTATTAATCAATTACCGGAAGAATCTGCCTCTTTACGCCAAACTATTGTTTCAATTGAAAAAATAATTAGCGATCTGGATCAACGGAGACAGTCACCAAGCCTTACACTGAAGGAGATTCTGACGTTGGAGATTGTAGAAGTTGCTATTCAGGATGTCGTTGATGAAAAGTCTGGAGCATTTGCCAGCCATAGAGGCGTAGAAATTGATTTTGAATACAACCATAGCGCCCTGAGCCCAGTCATGTGTGATCCTAATCATTTACGGCGAATGATTGCAAACCTGCTGCAAAATGCGATTGAAGCAAGCCCTAGGTCTTCACTTATTCGTATCGGGGTTCGCCATGATCAAGGTTATGCTTTGATTGAAGTTGCTGATCAGGGGCCGGGAATTTCTCAGGAAATTTTGCCAAGACTTTTTGAACGAGGGGCGACATTTGGTAAAGTGAATGGGACCGGGGAAGGTCTCTCTTTTGTAAAATTCAGAGCCGAAAGCTTTGGCGGTGCGATTACCGTAGTAGAGACTTCTACTAGCGGAACTGTTTTCCAATTGAAGCTTCCATTAGCTGAGACTAAGGCCCATTTCCGGGCAATGCCAAGCACTGATGCCTGCCAGAAAATGGTTATTTTAGATGACGAAATAGAATTTCAAAAACAAGCATGGTCAAAGAGAACTGCCACTACGGAATATTTCAGTTCACCCCATGCTTTGCTTAATTGGATTGAGGCAACCCCTGAGGCACAAAACTTTTCCTATCTGGTGGATTTGCACCTAAGAGATGTTGTCACCGGAATTGATGTCATACGAACTCTTGGGAAAGAAAAAAGGTCCTACCTGGCCACAACCGATTATTTAAATCCTGAAGCCTTGGAGCTTTCAGAAAGCCTTGGCATCAGTATCATACCCAAGTCTTTGATGATTTTAGTTTGTCGCGAAGATTAAATTGAAAGTCTTAACTTGAGAATCGCGGTCACAAAGGCGTCCAAATTAATTTGGGGCCAGAGTTGGCCCCAAAGATGTCAGGTCGATTTTTAAAATCATCCGACTAAGAATGAAGTGGCTTAGTTCAAGCAGAGGGCTCTTTTATTTAATGAGTTCGCGATATTCATTTTCAATTCTTATAGCATATGGCTGAGCTACTGAGCAGCCTACGAAAAACGAGTAGCCCGTCTTCGCGAGTCCTAGTTCAGTATCCGCCATCTCGTTGCTTTTATACATATTACCTTCGGTGTATTGAGCGCCGACATTCACCCCCATCCAATTGCCATTTTGATCAATAACAGGCCCCCCACTATCTCCAGCCAAGGAGTCGGCCGTTGACCACAGTAGGTCTTTTGCAAGATTACGCCTGTTGCCTGTTGCATACCCAAGTGCCCAAGCACCAGATGACCATCGTTTCTGGACAACATCAGGATTTTCAATCTTCACATTTTGATTTTCTATAGGTCTCGTGTGAACACCGGGGAATCCGACGATGTAGGTTCTTAAAGAAAATTCTGGTGTTAAAGATCTCTTCGTTTGTATCGCACAGCCGTTTGTTGAAATTTTGATAGTTCGTACAGCCTGATAATATTGCTCTCTGACCTCCACAAGAAATGATCCAATATCTTTTTCATTCTCAATCCCAGAGCTTATAATCGTACTATCGAGTAAAACCCCAACTACCGGATTTGAGACGCCGACTTTCTTACTGAAGTCTGTATAAATTTGAATTCCTTCATAAGGAGAAGCGTTTGTAGGCTTAACAGTATCATCAACAACATGGCCCGCAGTCATGAGTATTAAAAAGTATCTGTTATCTTTTGAAAATTTATCGACCACGAACGCTGTTCCCAGTGTGTCGATTATTCTATTTTCGTTGCGATGGATAATGGCATACGTGCTCGCCCATGTCTGGATAATTGGTGATTGGTCCAGGGAGGTATTGAATCCTTCATATGCGCGGGTTACCAAGCAACTTGTCATCATAGTAAAAAATAAGTTGTAAGCGATAGTTTTCATGACGATGGTTAAGTGCAAATCTTAGACCTCTTCAAAACCGCTTTAGTGCGAGTTTGGACCAGATAAATGTATATAAAAACAATGTTTTAGCCATGAATGGCACAATAAAAATTTTTCAAAAATTTATTCAAAAATTTTCAAAATGATCTTACCAATCAAAGTCGAGCATAAGCTGATATTTCCATGACAAATTTTATTGAAACTATCTAACATTTAAATATGGTAAAGAGCATATTATTGACCCTGAGTATTTTTTTGGTCCAATTGAACTCATTCGCTGTTACTGGTAAATGCGAAAAGATTTCGACACCATCTTGGGTGGAAAGAGAGATTAAGAAGGCCTTGGACGGAACACCAAAATCAGAATCAGTTCAGAATACATTCCCAGCAAATATTGATGGAAAAAATCTAACCCTTCACTACATAAAGTACCCAGCGACTACGACCCCTTCAAAAGGGACGATTTTATTTTTATGCGGAGGTCCTGGAGTACCCTGCAATCTTGGTGGGCGGCCCTATACGATGCCTGGTGGATACGACATTTTAGTAATGGATTATTTAGGAGTGGGAGAAAATAAGAAAGCGAATAAACCCGCAATGATGTCCATAGATTCCCAAGCATCTGCTGCCTCTCAATTGGTTAAGTATTTAAAGCCGAAAAATTTTGTTATCTATGGAGAGTCTTTTGGTACTACCGTCGCGACAGCGACGGCTGCGAAGCTCACTTCCGTTTCTAACAAAAATAAAA
>JBILOD010000064.1:0-11285 GCA_044374645.1 Pseudobdellovibrionaceae bacterium
TCGTTAAAGGTGTTTTGTTAGAAGGCGTTGTCGGAAAAGGTGACTATGCTGGATATTCTGTAAGTTTTGCCGATGCCGCCAATACAGCTTGGAATCTTTTAAATAGTAGCGAAAAAGAGAAGTTCAAAAGTTTCTATATTGAGACTGCTAAAAAATTAAATGCTGATGAATTGAAAGCTTTCAACGGCAACCTAGCGAAAAGCCTAGTTGAAGGCAGTTTGTCCGCTGTGAAATATTTGAAATCAATTAGCAGTTCTTCAATAGACGAAGTGAAACAGAATATAAAGATTCCTATGATGTGGTCTCAAGTCTTATCAACTGGCGATAGCCTCAATCAAATTAGAGCGGCAGGCTGTCAGATCTTCGCTGCCTCTCAAGATCAGGCTGAACAGAAGATTTTTGATAGTACTGTGACACTAATAACTCCCATCCCTCAGGGAACCTGCGACTGCAAAACTCTTGCGAAAGTTTGGAATCCAGATGAGTATCAGATCATGGGTATTCCGGTGATCTACATCAATGGCAGGCAAGATCCCAATACTGCCTACCAGTGGGCAAAAACTCATTTTGATGGTCAAATCAGTAGTTCCGATAAAGTTCTTTTAAGCACAACCTACGGGGGTCATAATGAACTAGGGGAAGCTCCCCTGAAAACATGTCCAGATGCGTTTTTTGATAGTCTTGTCGCTCAAGATCTTTCCTCAATAAATGCAAATAAGGAGGCAATTTTGAAAAACGGATGCTCCGGTTCTAGCAACTCAAGTTTATTACCGCCTCAGTCTGGAGTGCGGTAAAGCTATGTCTATAACTTTATGGCTTTATAAATCCGGCCTATAGGAATTTGAGAAACATGAAAGGAAATCAGCTATGTTACTGACTATTGGATTATTATTAAACTGGTTCTTAATATTTGCCTATGCTGATAAACCTGATCAGTCACAAAATATTGTTAGCTACATATCCGCAATTATATCTATCGAACAAACGAAAACCACTGAATTAGTACCTAAGGACCATATTGAAGGGAATTGTTACCTAGAGGGGTCATCATGTAACGGTGCAGACGTAATTTTATATGATACAGACGAAAAAATAATAGACAAGCAATCAATTCTGTCTTCGAATATTCCTGGTTTTTCGTTTAAGAATTTAAATTCCCAAAAAAAATATAAAATCCGTATTCAGTATCCAAGATATAAATCAAATAGTGAGCTGACGGACGTCAACACTGGAGAGTTATTACATATTCAAATAAAAAAAACGAATTCTAAGAATGATAAATTTAAGCAGTCATTTTGATAAGCGCCTCAGTTCGTTTTTTTGCCCCCCTTAAAAAGTCGTCCAAATCCCCCCGGTCATTTAGGTCCAACATATTGATTTTGGCTTCTTCCCCCTTTTAGGGCTTCCTTTGAAAAACGTCCGACGCTACCCACATGACGGATACCCGTCGTCATCTGACGACGGTCCGTCATTTTTCCTGCCATGACGGAAATCCGTCAACCTGCCAAATTTTCATAAAATCACCGCAGTTTCAGACATTTATGTCCACTTGGGCATAGTTCACCGCTTTTCGCAAAAGGGTTCTTCCATCTCGCATTTACGCGAGGAAAAAAATGGAGAACCGAAAGATGAAAATACAAACAGATAAACCTTGGCTCGATTCAAACGGAAATCTTTTGTCCGATAAAAAAATCAAAGCCATTTCAAAAGAATGGTCGGCAGTGACTTGGGAAGAATTTTTAAATTCAACTGTGGATGTCGAAGCCTCAGAACATGAAGGCCTCACTCCAAAATATGAAATCCTTTGCGATGAAGAAAAAGACAACATCTGGGGCACTTTTTGTCCATTACCTCAAGCGGTTCAAGACGAAATTCGGGGTTCTGTCAGAAAGCTTGAAGAACGTCCACGAAAAATTGTGCGCCTTCATTATTGGGGAAATTTTTCGGTCCGTGAAATTGGCAAAACGGAGAATTTGTCTTTCTGCCGAGTTCAACAAATCAAAAAGGAATCTTTGAGTCAAATTAAGGGCTTACTTGAAAATGCCCTACACACTCCCAGCTACCTTATAGGAGGGTCAGAAAATTTTGATCTTCCGGCGAGCCGAGATGAAGACATCAAAACGGTTTACCGCACAGATCTGGAAGGGAGTTATCTCAAATGATCTCATGGAAGGAAAAAATCAAAATGCGAGCGTTAAAAGAAGAAATAGTGACAATCCCATCCTGTGTAGCAATGCCTGCGGATTTCTATCAGCAGGCTCTGGATGTCGCTTTAAAAAATTTGAGTGAACTGCAACGCAGAGCTCTGTTTTTGCGCTTCTGGGAACCTCTACCAATCGCCCGAGTCGCCGACTTACTAGGGCTTACGTGGGAGCACACGGACAGTCTCATTGATGAAGCACTCACAAAGTTAAGAGCTGAAATGTCCCTTTTATTGACGGAGAGGCAGCAGCTGAATGAACCCAAATTTCATTCAGCCTAGTGCAAATGGAAAAGGATTAAGAATGAAGGTCATTAGAAATATTTTGGAACATGTTTGTCGTTGGCTTTCTGGTCCTGACTTGGATCAGAAAAGATTTGAGGAATTAGAAAATAAAAAAATAAGGGGGAATGAATGCAACTAATTGGCGATCAAAACTTTAAAACACGGTTTCTTATCACTTCGGAAAAAAGTGACACGGCAATAAGCAATCGCATTGTGGGATCTGCCTTTCAAGTGGAAGGTCACGACAATATGACGATTCACCTTCGCATTTTGCCTGGAATTACTTTCTTTTTAGCAAAGAATTGGTCTGGTTTCCCTGAATACATTATTTTTTCCGGAAGAGCTTTAAAGGAAAATGGCAGATATAGATTTTTTCATCGTGTTGGTTCAGGCTACAAAGCCTCTAACGAAAATGTCATAGAGCTGAGTCTTCCGGATTTGGCACAGACATTTTATATTCAACTTGATCCAGCAGATTTTCACTATGATAACGGAGCTTCTGCAAAAGTAGACGCCGCCGCATAGGAGTCACATTTCAAAATATTTTTTCAAAGGTCAGAACTCACTGGCCTTTTTCGTTTCTGATTTTCAAAAAAAAATGGAGGTTTTCATGTTTTCTAAAAAACAAGTTCTTCGCCTGCTCACCGTAGTGGCAATTTGTGCAATGGCTGCTACCGCCGGAGCATCGGTTGAGTCCTCACTGATGACGATTCAAACAAAACTTGTAGGTACTATTTTGCCATTGGTTGCAATTCTGGGATTTGTATTCGCAGGTTTTAGTTATTTAAGTGGTAATGCGAATGCCCGAAATCACTTGATCCTGGCAATTGTAGGAGCTGTTGTTGGCTTTGGCGCAAGCTCTATAGTCTCATTCTTACGCGGTCTTATCCAGTAAAGGAGGAGAATTGATTGAGCAATCACAGGTTTATAAATGTCTTGAGAAAAAGACGCTCATCCTTGGATTTGAATTACCGGATTTATTCGCCCTGAGTCTTCTTCTTTGTGTTCTCAATTTTATCTTCGCCACATCTGACCTTAAATTCTTCGTTACATTTGGACCCGTTGCTCTTTTGGGGCTTTTGTTGCGAATAATGAAGAACGGAAAGGCAGACAATTATCTTCTGCATTGGCTCCGTTACCACATCAGCCCAGGAATTTATCGGGCTTTTCCACTTGCAGGTAAAAATGAATTTTTAAAATTAAAATATAAAGGAGGCCCTCGTGTTAGATTCTGCTTTGAGCCGGAAGCTTGACCTTTGGGGTTTTGAATCTGGAGTCATGGTCTTTCGCAATCAGACACTGGGGGCTGCTTTTAAGCTTTCCCCTTTCGATATTGAAGTAGCCACCGATGACCAAGTCAATTCGATCAAATCGAATATCAAATGCTTTTTAAATGGACTTCCCTCCGGGGTGACTTTTCAAATTATTCAAGAAGTTGTTTCAGGAAATGAAGCAATAATCAACGCCCATGAGCGGACTCTTGCTGAGAATAGCAACGCCCTCACAATTGAGCTAACCGCCGAACGAGTGAAAAAATTTAAGGAACTTGATCAAGCTGGGTTGCTTCCCAAACGCAATTTATATTTATTTTTGCGAAAGCCAATGTCCACGAATCGAAATCGCGAAGGTCTTGGTGCTTTTTTAAAAGGTCCTTCACCTTTGAATGAAAAGCTTTTGGAACAAGAAATTTCGTTGTTTGAACGTATGGCAATTAATATTGAACAAGGACTTTCAGATATTGGAATTGCAGCAAAGAGACTTTCAGATGAGGAAATTTTACGGATTTCTTACAATCAGTGGAATCCGGACAGGCCCATTAAAGTTCAGGTGAACTCAAGTCAGGATGTGCGGGATGAAATTATACTCACGGATTGCGTTGTTGGTTTGGATCATTTTGTTTTAGGGAAGTTTTACCACAAAGTTATTTCGCTAAAAATCTTACCCGAAACCAGTTTTTCTGCAATGGCGGCTATGCTATCAGATCTTCCATTTGATTCTAGACTGCACCTTACGGCTGAAGTTTTAGATCAAGAAAAAGAGAAAGCCAGTTTGCAAACACAACGTAGACTTGCTTACGCTTCAACGGTGGGAAAAAAAGGTGTTTCTGACTTAGAGTCACGGGCAAAGCTTCAAGACATAGAGGCCTTACTTGAACAGATGATTCAAGGGTCAGAAAGGGTTTTCAGATTCTCTTTGCAAATTTTGTTACGTTCGACATCAGAAAATGATCTTGAAATACAGGTCGCTGACACTCTGGCACTCTTGCGAACACTTTCGGGTGCTGAGGGGATGGTTGAAACAGTTGCGGCTTTTGACATTTTTACTGAATTTGCGGTCCCGCAGGTAAAACTAAAAGAACGAGGGATTAAGTTGAATACTTCTGTTCTTGCTGATTTTTTACCAATCTATGGAAGTTGGCCGGGCCACGAAGTGCCACAAGTTCTTTTGCGCAATAGGTCCGGTGGAATTCTGGGTTTTGATCCATTTTCTCCAAGCCTTGGTAACTCCAACCAACTAGTTTCTGGTGGCAGTGGCATCGGGAAATCTTTCTTGACGAACGTGCTACTGGCGCAGACTTTAAAGATGAAGCCGAAAATCTTTATTCTGGATATCGGCGGCTCTTACAAAAGATTTTGTGAGACCTTGGGAGGCCAATACATCCGCCTGGGTATCAACTCAGGGCTTTCTATCAATCCTCTGGATACTGAAGGGATTGATTCAACAGATCGCGAGGCTCTGGATCAAAAGATCAAGTTGGTCTCTTCCTTAGTTGAAATCATGTCTAAGGAAGGTGACAAGCCTTTAGGTCGTTTGGAAAAGGCCGAGATTGAAAAATCCGTGCAAAGCTTGATTAAGACCGGAACACAAAAGAGGTTGTCTGACTTGCGCGAACTATTGGTTACTCACAGCGAGTCAGAAATCCGCCGAATAGGTAAAATATTGTCTTTATGGTGTGGTGATTCTCCTTTTGGTAAATTTGTGGATCGTCATTCAACAGTTTCCCTAAAGTCCGACATTGTTTGTTTTGATTTGAAAGATCTGGAAAATTATCCAGATTTGCAATCCGTATGTCTATTTCTGATTACAGATTTGATTTGGCGAGAAGTCCAAAAAGACAGAACCATTTTCAAATTCGTGATTTTTGATGAATGTTGGCGATTGTTGGAAAGCGAAGAAGGTGCGGCCTTTATCGGTCCCGTATTCCGCACATTTAGGAAGTACCGCGCCAGCGCTGTGGCCATCTCTCAAACAATTTCAGATTTCGCCGAGTCGAAGATTGCTTCAGCAGTTATGCCCAATAGTTCCATCAAATGGATATTGCGGCAAAAAGGCGCGGACCCAGCATCATTACAAAATGCCCTGCAACTGAACGAGAGAGAAATGGATTTGATCTCTAGCCTCACAGCAGAAAAAGGCTCCTTTTCCGAAAGCTTTCTTATGGCTGAAAATCAAAAGCTCGTTGTCAGAATCGAATCCACGCCGCTTGAGTATTGGTTAGCTACGACAGATCCCAGTGATTTAGTTTTGATTAATAAATTTAAAGATAAAATTCCTGACGCCGACGAACTTTCAATAATGAAGATGCTGAGCCTCTCGCATCCTCGTGGCGCCTTAGGGTCCAAAGGGAGTTAAATGAAACACATAAAGAAAATGACTTTTGTTTTGCTTCTTATGGTTTCATTTATGGTCACCAAGCCAGCATACGGAGATTTATTTGGCGGTGATACCGTCGTTCTCACGCAGATTTTGGCAAATGCGATAAAGCAATTAATTGAAATGCAAAGGCTCGTTCAAAGTGGTCAGGATTCTTTAAATCTTATGCGTGACATAAACCGTGGGATCAATGATTCACTAAGGGTCATTGATTCCATCGGCCCTTATATTGATCCGGGTCTATACCACGATTTACGAAGGACCGCTGAGATCGTAGGTCACTTAAAGAACGTGTACGGCATAATCGCAGAATCCCCTGAACGCCAAGTTCAACAGGATACGGACTCGGTAGTGGCTGAAAGTTTAAACATGAACAACAAGCTGTACGACTATTCTAAAGAGCTGGACACTCTAGCTGAAAACATCAAGGCCTATTCTCATAACGTGTCCCCTGGCGGGGCTGCGAAACTGACGGCTCAGTCCTTGGGGGTCATGGTTCACGTGATGAGTCGCCAAATACAAGCCCAGGGACAAGCGATGAAAATTCAGGCCCAAGCCCTAGCAATTCAGAATAAAAGGGAGAAGGACGACACTCGCGCTTACCTAGATCAATCTGGGACTTTGAAGGCCGCCATGAAAACAAAGAACGTAACTTTTGAATTTCCGAGGTTTTAGCTATGGATATGAATTGGTTAGCGACCGAAGCAAAGACTTTACATGTGGTATTTTCCAACATGTTTTTTGTTTTGGTTACAACATTTCTAGTGGTTGGCGTGGTTTTAGAGTTTTTCAAAATTCCCTTGGGCAGCACACCTCAGTTCCCGCAGATGGTAGCAAGAGTCTTCATTGCATCCATGCTTTTGGTTGCAATTCCGGAGATAATGAACGCGCTAGCTACGGTCACGGATGCCATCACAAAAGAAATCGGACAGTTTTTAGAATTTAAACATGTTTTAGAAAGACTCAGCGATAAATTCGGCGAAATGAGTTGGAGTTGGGTCTCGATCAAAGACAGCGTGATAATTCTGATTTCGTACTTAAGTTTCTTTATTTTTTATATCAGTGTGTATCTGGCAGACGCATTCTTTCTGTACTCGTGGATGTTGATTTATGTTTTTAGTCCCTTGCTTGTTGCGCTTTATGTTTTTCCGATGACCGCAAATGCCACAACAATGCTTTTTAAAAGCATTGTTGAAGTTTGTGCCTGGAAATTGGTATGGTGTGTGATGTCCGCTCTTTTATGGAGTATGGCCCTTTCTGACATTAACAATCCGGAACACGGGATCAACTTTTTAACCGTGATCATCTTAAACTTGATGTTGGCATTTTCTGTTATATTAACACCGAAAATCACCTCAAGCTTTTTAGGTGGCGGAGTTTCGTCCGTCGCTTTTGGGGTCGGCAACAAAGCGTTTACTGATCTTGTCATTACGCCTGCGGCGGCCTTGGTAAAAGGTAAATTGATGTCTGATGGACTAAAAAGAGCTATGGATTCTAACAGAAAAAGACAAGCCGGAAAAAGATTAAATCCAGTGAACAACGCCAAACCCAGAAGTCACTATCACAGCATGCAAAGTTGAATTTCGAAATTTGTCCTAAATAATATTTTATGAAAGGAGTTCGGCATGAGATTTCATGTCGCATTAGATTCTCTTGAAAAAGAAAATCAGGTGTTGCGCTATTCAGTCATCGGTCTTCTATTTTTGGCAGTGGTTCTGTGTTCAGGCATTTTATATGTATCCTTAAAAGACCCGCTGATTATTGAACGGGCTTGCTATTCAAAATCAGTGAGCCTTGCAAAGACAACCCCCACTAAAGAGGAAACTGCAAGTTTTCTAGAGATCGCTTTAAGGCAGCGATTTGATTCTGAGGCTTCAGATTCCAATTTTTTAACAGCTGAGCAACTAACGGCTAGAGGCCGTGAGCAAGCAGAGCTTTCACGCCAAAAGCTTACTCAGAAGGTTCTCATCAATAAAATTGATGTCACAACCGATGGAACACTCTCGGTTGATGCCGATAGATTTATTGCCGTAGGTGAAGTTAGAACAGTTTTGCGTTTTCCGCTAAAAGTAGAAATCGCAAGACTTGATCGGTCACAGGTAAATCCTTATGGGCTTTTGCTAATTAATGTACAACCTGCCAATAACAAAGACGATACCAAAACTAAGGAGGCGCAATAATGCGGCAAAAACTAATTTTGGTTTTCGCGATTCATTTTTCAGCCATGTTTCTTTGCTTCATGTGTTCTGCGGCAAGTGGAAAAGTCAAAAGAAACGGAGAAAAATTGGTATCACCATTGGTCACGGCGAACAACCAGGAAGACAAAAAGGTTTTGGTCATGAAACTACGCCGGGATGAGAAAACTCTCCTTTGCACTGATGAAAAGGTTCAAAAAGTCCGAATCACTTTTGGCCGAATTACAACTTTAAATTTCCCGGTAGCCCCGAAAGAGGTATTACCAGGCGAAGCTGTTTTCGACTTTAAACAAATTCGCAATGATCTAAATATCAAATCCCTCAGGCCCAATGCCAGAACAAATGTCGCTGTTTATTTACAGGAACGACGGTGCAGTTTTGATCTGATCACTGTCCCGACTGGTGGCGACGATATCCTTTTTGTTCGAGATCCAGCTGAAAAACAATTTGAAGTGAGGTTTCAATGAGTCAAAACTTTGAACGTGACGATGCAGAATGGGTTAGTTCCCATTCTTGGCGAACTAAGTTCTACGGCCTCATCCAGGAAGGCCATAAGGAAAGAGTTTCCCCCATTGCTCTTAAAGTTATTGTCGGATGTTTGGCGATCGTTGTCGCAACTTTGCAAATTTTTTCAGGGGTTTCATCTGAGTCCCCTCAAAATGCATTGCCCTCTTTTGAAGGGGCAAAATTACACTTTGATGTTTCTGATTCAAACTTAAATATTCCAGCGTTTGATCCCCAGAAGCAACGGGAACAAGAAATTGAACGGGAGCGAAAACTTCAACGTCAACGACAGATTCCTTCCATAGTAGGAAGACTTCAGACTATTAGACTTTCAACTTTAAAGGGAGTGCCAACAGGCACGGAAGTCCAAGCTGTTCTTTCTAGCGGCGGAACCAATGGGACCGTTGTAGCAAAACTCAAAGAACCTGTAATGGTGGATGGCGAAGTGATATTTCCCGCCAAAACAATTCTCTTTGGGCGCGGGTCATCAGGTGAGGAGCGGCTGTTTATTCGTTTCAAGAAAGCTATTTTGCCAGATAAAACAGAACGGGTAATTCAAGCCCAAGTTTTTGATAACAATGATCGGATGGTCGGACTTAAGGGCAAAAAGGTTTCAGACACTGCATTCAAACTTGCGGCCAGTTCCGGTTTGATTTTCTTAAGTGGCTTGGCCGATGGATTCAAAACAAATGATTCCGTTAATATCTTTGGTCCCCAATCAAAACCAAATGTACGTGACGCGGCTTTAAATGGAGTTGCGACGGCCACATCAGAACAAGGAAAGAAAATGCTCGAATCAATGAAAAATGACCAAGCAAGGATTGAAGTGGGCGCAGAAACCTTGATTATCGTCATATTTGGAAACGACGTAAACGATTAGGAGTGATCAATTTGGAAAAAAAGAAGATTGATTTAGGTAAAGAAATTTCAAACTTTCTCCAGCCCATTAAAGTTTTTGTAATGGACCCGTTTACAGAAGTGATTCGAGGGTTTCGCGAAAAATCTGCACCTATTCTTGAACTTGTCACTTTAGGGTGCTTATTAAGTTTTATTCAATATACCGGAGGATTAGGTTACTTCGTAAAGAAGTATGGCGGAAAAATTCCATCGTCTACCAAACTTGCTACTATTTTTGGATTATGGCTTCTAATTTCTGGCTTGCACCTTTGGGGGATAAGACAGGTTTTCGTTAGGAGGAATCTTCAAAGAAAACTGGAACGGGTTTTTTTACAGGCTGGGCTGAAAACAAAACTTGAAGAATTTCCTTTATTTGTTTTTGACCGTCCAGTGGGTGCAACAAGTCGAAAACTTCGACTAAGAGCCCTGGGACTTCCAGTTTCAAAATTTCGGGAAGGAAAGGAATATTTGGAGTCCGGACTTAACGTGGCCTTGTCCAAGATAGAAAACCCTAAGGGGAATTTTGAATTGGTTGATTTAATTTATTCTTTGGAGCGAATGCCAGAAGGATGGAAATTAGAAGACCTTTGGAATTATAAAGATTTTTCTTTCCCCGTTGGTAAGTCGCTGGATGGCGAAATTAGAACCTCATTAAAGAAAATTCCCCACTTTCTTGTTGCCGGAGAAACTGGATCAGGAAAATCGACGTTCATCCGAACAATGGTTTCGGTTTTGGCACTGAATAATCAACACCTACGTGTTCTCTTTATCGACATGAAAGGTGGAATGGAAAACCAAGTTTTCCAGGGATTTGACCGCATCGAACTATTAAGTGAAATTCCGCAAGTCGAAGATCGGCTTTCAGAAATAACAACAGAGCTTGAAACACGCATGTCGTTGTCTGCGAAAGGAAGATTCAAAAATATTGATGAGTATAATCATAAACAAAAAGACTCCAGAAATAAATGGGAAAGGATTCTTGTCGTGGTTGACGAAGCTGCGGAAATTGTTCCATCGGTTACCAACCCTGAAAAAGGTCGACTTGCCAAGATACAATCACGGATTAACCGTTTTACTCGTCTTGGTCGTGCTGTGGGCATTCATGTGGTGATTGGTGTTCAAAAGCCTGATCACAAAAACCTTGATCCAACTATTAAAGCCAATCTACCAGGTATTATTTGTTTTCCGGTAAGTCACTTTAGCCAAAGTGTCGTGGTTCTAGGGAACTCTCATGCATCAGATTTGAACGCTGAATTTCCAGGTCGTGGCATCTGGAAACACGGTTCCTATGAAATTGAAGTGCAAGCGCCATTTTTATCACAGGAAGATTTGGATAAGGCCAACAAAAGGAAGCAAGCATATTTTCAAGCAAATAACTTAAAAGAAAAAGGACCTGTTCATGAAAGTAAGAAAGAGAGTCCATCACCGAATTCTTACGAGCCTCGACGTGAAGATTCTTAAATTTCTTTGGAAGTGGAAGCTCGCGAATGTAATGACTCTGTTATATGCGACAAACCCTAAAAGAAGCTTTTGGCAATTTTATCGTTTAC
>JBILOD010000284.1:0-5618 GCA_044374645.1 Pseudobdellovibrionaceae bacterium
ACTCCAAGAAATCCATGGGGGTCATTGTTTCCATCACTTCTAATTGCTGTTGTAGTAATCCTTGAATTTTGATCACCCGCTCAAAACGGGCAAGCATAAAGCCCAGTTCGTACTCTTCAACATGGCCCTTGGCAAAAATATTAAGTACGGGTTTGAGTTCATGCAGAATTTGTTTGAACCAAAGTTCATAAACCTGGTGGACAATGATAAAGAGCATTTCATCATGGGCTTCTTTGCCCGTTTCAAGGCTCTTTGGGAGTTGGCTGTCGAGCAACTTGTTCAGTTGAAGGTAATCAGGATAATAAACAGGTTTTTGGTCTTTAATCATGATTGTGACTCCGGTTTAAACGCAGCAATAACTTTGAACTCAACGGCAATAGGTGTCGGAAGCGCGCCCACCTCTATGGTGGTGCGTGTGGCCCCAACTGAGGTAAAATGTTTGGCGTAAACTTCATTGTAGGCATTGAAGTCCGCCTTCATATTGGTCAGAAAAACCTGCACATCAATAACCTGGGATAGTGAGCTGCCAGAAGCCTCCAGGATGATTTTTATATTTTCAATGACAGACTCAGTTTGAACCACGACATCGTAACTCATTATATGGCCATCACCATCAAGCTCCACTCCCGGAATTTGTTTTGTCCCTGGCTTGCGTGGACCAACACCCGATAGAAAAAGTAGATCTCCAAATCGGCGTGCATGCGGATAGGCGCCGACGGGTTCTGGGGCTTTGGCAGCATTGATGGTCGAATTGATTTTTTCAGTGATAATTTCAGACATTGAGATCTCCTATATACCAACGATCATGATCGGGGTCCCATTCGTCCCACGTAGGGATGGTTTCTAAACGGGCCACAAGTTTTGCTGGAACAATCTGTGGAACAAGAAAGGCCTTTTGTCGGCGAAGTGGGTATGGGTTGCGTAACTCAAAGCCCAAGACTCCTAATATCCCGCGCGCAATGTACCAGGTGGCTTGGGGATTCCAACCATGGGCGATCTTAATGACGATGCCCAAGCCTTGTGGGTAATCCGGATGCTCAATCGACATACCCAGCAAACCATCGGCGCCTTCTTTTGCAATTACTTTTCCTTGGCATGACTTCATGATGGTGGTGTCAAGCCGGTTGAATCCTCCCACTAAATCAGGATGGCGTACCATACTTTCCCAAATCCAATCATCCTTGCGATCCTTGGCGAGTCCTGCGTAGCACTGAGCTAATTCATTCACCGTCATCGCCACCGTGGGAAGGCCGTCGCCATCGCGTGCAACACGCAAGGGTTGCCAATCACTGCCCAGATACTTTTGCACTTCGGATAAATAGTTTTTATAGACTTCATGATTAGGAAGCGTATAGCCGGCCCGGTTCCAGCCCTTGTAACGACATCCCAAGAGGATCGCCGCATGATGCCCCGATGAATTGTTGTACCAGCGGCGCGGACGGCGCACCTGCCGACCAAATTGAACCAATGGGAGGTCGAGAGGTGTTTGCATCAATCCCCACTCGCTCTCATTCAAAAGCGATTGGGCAGCTTCGATGTGTTCAGCGGCGCCGTTATGGCTGGAGACGCTGATGGCTTTTTGCGTCCAGTTGGTGGTGGAGGCTAGCTCCTTGGCAAACACTTTCATGTAAAAGAGTTTCATCATACTACGACCGTAACAGAGAACATTACCACCGAAGGAGTGAATCAACTCAGAACCAGAATACCAGGATACGGCTCCATGAATGGTATTCTCACTCACACCATTGCGCCGGTAATCAACAAGAGGTTGCCACTCCACATCGCGCCCAGTGGGAATCCCTTGAAGCTTTTCTCCGAAGGGACTCTTTGGGTAAACATCAGTTATTTTCATAGTCCATTTCCTCCATCCATCGCCTCAAGCGCCTCGCTGGCACAATGATGAGTCTGTGTTTGGGATGAGAAATCAGAGAGGCCCTCTGCACTCACGCTAAGGACATTTCTTTCGCCGGTGTAATGTTCGGGCGCATCTTCATCAAACTCCAAATCGCGGGCCGCATGAAGGGCGGGAGTCAGTCCAATGACGGCACAGCCTGTTCCATAAATGGGTTGGTATTCGTAAATCTGGCCGGTGTAACGATTATGAGGTCCCATCACTGATGAAAGCCACCAAAATGGTTTGAAGTTTGATACTTTCTTGACTCGGGCTTCCCGTTGAATCTGCCGTGAGAGTTGTGACACATCTTCAAGGCGACCCTTTTCAAGAAATTCCAAAATCTTGAGATTCCACTCTTGATCTTTCAATGAGTTTATCTTGTCGTCTTTAGGGTCAATAAACGTGGAGTGCAGACGATTGGAGAGGGTCGATACGATGACGGCAATGGCACGCTTTCCTTGCTCTTTAAGAGCAGAAACCGCGGCCTTTCCAAGCACGACGGTCTCGGCGCGATCAGCATAAATATTGCTGGATACGATGACGGCCGGAATACGATTGTTAGGATTGATTAATTTGAGCGCCACCACTGAGCCGCTATCAATGGGAAATCCATGATAGGCAATGGTTCGACTGTGGAGCCCTCGCGCCTTGGCGTGTTTGTTGTAGGTTTCTGCAAACTCACTGTCGATTTTAAAATGGTAGGGAATTGATCCGAGATCATGGAATTCCTCATCGACCAGAGTCCAAGCGGGCTCTGGTAAAGCCTGGATTTGGTGACCCAGAATTGACGGCCACATGGTGCTATAAATAAGAATGACATCAGCATCGCTGTGTTCAATCTCTTCGCGCACACGATCAAAAGCGGCTCGTATTTTGCGATAGCCAGGATTAGCATCGGGGGTCAGGAGGGGTTGCACCAGTCCCGGTAAAACAAAACCCTTAATGATTGGATTCGTGCCTTTAGATTGAGCCATATTGAGCTGCTCCTTGGGCTTGTTCTCTTTGGGATTGGGTTAGGTCTGCCGTTGGTGGCGCCCAGTGAACCACCGCATTACCAGTGCCGATCACGGTGCCATACCCATGAACCTTCGCTGGGTAGGTGGGATAGTCCATGGCGGACATCATCCAAGTAATACCACCGGAATCCGATTCGGCGATGGTCTGTTCGGTGAAATCAGGAATCAGATCGATCAACTCTTTCGATTTACCTTGCTTCATAAGCTGAATCATTTTCATGTCCCACAAATACAGACTGTGATTCGTGATATGTTCTTTACTCATATCTTCTGGAATTTCATTCTCAACCGTAAAATGGCGATGGGATAAGGAATGACTGGCGAGTAGAATCGCTTTGCGGCCGCTCTTTTCAATGGCCTCTTTGGTTGCGGCTCCTAACTCCATCATTAATGCTTGCATGCGATCGAGGTTATAGTACGCCGCCACACAGTTGGCCGACAAACACACAATGGGTTTATTCCAAGTTGGATTGGTGAGATGGCAAGTGACAATAGTGCCATAATCGACGCGAAAGTCTGGGTTGCGCATCAGTTTAGTGGGAATGTTTTTGTTTTCGCAAACGGCATGAATTGTTTCTGCTAACTCCACATCGATATTCATATCGTAATGGTAGCGAAAAAGATTAGGAAAAATCGGGTCCACCGACAGTGATTTCAGGTTGGGAGTCGCTAAGATATGAGTTCCTACATAGGTACGCCAATGAGGGGACAGGACAACCAAGACATCATGGTCGATTTGGCTTAGGTCGTTGCGCATAGACTCGTAGGCCCATCGTAGGGTTTCCCATCCGCATTCAGAGCGAGGCTCATTTTGTGGAGGGTTTTCCGCATAAACGAGATGAGGCGGATGTGGAGCTAAACAGCCAGCCACAATGGCGCCTTTGCCGGCTTTTGCCGTTTTGGCCCTTTGTTCTGTCTTCGAATTTGAATCAGTTGTTTTTGTTGCCATAACAGTTCCTATTGTGAATTCAAAGGCCTCAATCGTTTCAAGGCGAATGAGGGGCATATTGTTTTAATCAAAAATATAAATTAGTATTTGATGCAAACATTGGTCCCTTCAGTAAAGAACTCGAGTGAGTGCAAACCGCCCTCACGACCAACGCCTGACATTTTCATGCCTCCAAACGGCGTCCGCAAATCCCTCATCATCCATGTGTTCACCCAAAGAGTGCCAACCTCAAGTCGATGGGCAAAACGATGAACTCGCTCGACATCTTTGGTCCACAGGCTCGCGGATAAACCGTAGTCTACACCATTGGCCATCGCAATCACTTCATCCTCGGTGGAGAACGGTGTGACGGTCACCACAGGTCCAAAAATTTCTTCCTGCTGAAGGCGACAATTTGAGGGGAGACCGGTGATGATGGTTGGCCTCATAAAGTAGCCATGAAGGAGAGGGCTCGGCAAGGCAATGGTCTCGAGGCCTGTTTCAATCGTACCACCATTCTCTTGAGCCCAACGCACATAGGATTGAACTTTTTCAAGATGGCTTTGGCTTACGAGTGCGCCCATAAAGGAGTCCGGATCACTGGGGTCACCCACTTTTAATTTTTTGGTGGCGGCAACGAATCTTTCTAGAAACTGTGGGTATAGGGATGACTCCACAAAAATTCGTGATCCACAGAGGCAAATTTCACCTTGGTTCAAAAAACTGGAACGCAGGGTGTTTGCAATCACCTCTTCAAGATTGGCATCTGCAAAAATGATATTGGCATTTTTGCCACCAAGCTCTAACGAAAGCTTTTTGATCATCGGGGCGGCGGCTTGACTGAGATGTTTGCCGGTGGCTGTTCCACCTGTGAAACTGATTAATGGCACCTGAGGGTGAGTGACCAAGGCCTCTCCCGCTTCATGCCCATACCCAAAAACCATGTTTACCACACCTCGCGGAAGACCTACGTCATTCAGAATCTCGCAGAGTAAAAACGCGGTCATCGGCGTGATCTCCGAAGGTTTACAAACAACAGTATTCCCACAGGCGATGGCCGGAGCAATCTTCCATGTCAGCAGATAGAGAGGTAAATTCCAAGGTGAAATGAGACCAGCAACACCCACGGGTTTACGGAGGGTGAAATTAAATCCTCGCTGCGATAGATCGTGGGCTTCAGTGTGTGGAAACAAAATTTGGTTAGCGAAAAATCGAAAGTTATGGGCTGAGCGTGGGATGTCCACAGTTTCTGCGAGCCAAATCGGTTTTCCTTGATCTTTCGATTCGGCTTCAGCGAGGCCCTTTAAACGTTGTTCGATGGCATCGGCGATTTTGTGGAGCCAGGCGGAGCGCTCCTCCGTTGTGGTTTTAGACCAACTAACGTAGGAAGTCTGAGCAGCACTAACGGCCGCTTTAATATCCTCACTCTTTGAGCGAGGTAAAGTGGCATAAACCTTTCCAGAGGCGGGGTTGATATTTTCAATGAATTCATTCGACAGAGCGGTTGAAAATTCGCCGCCGATAAAGTTTTTTATTTCCATCAAAGACATGGAGTGCGGCCTCCATCGACAGGCAAATTAATGCCGGTGATAAAGCCGGCAACAGGGCTTGCGAGAAACCCTATCGCAGCGGCCACCTCATCCGGCGTGGCAAATCGACCAGCAGGGGTTGCCGCTTTCCATGCATTTTTGATTTCATCAACACTCTTGTTTTGGCGTTGAGCTGTGGCCTGCGCTAGGGCTTCCAAACGGGGAGTCTCAGTGTAGCCGGGAAGGATGTT
>JBILOD010000285.1:0-5583 GCA_044374645.1 Pseudobdellovibrionaceae bacterium
AGCCGTGAATGACCTTAGAAAATGTGGAGATATTCAGCGAACTATCTTCTTTACCAATTTCTTAGTGCACAATCAAGTGGGGGAAATGATTTGTGTCAGCGACGAAAGCACAGGAGATTCCTATATGTTCGAGCGGTGGCAAATCAATGGCGTCGATTTTGTCGCTTGCTTTCGGCTCCTGAGTGAGGACAGTTTGATCTCGGCAGGCATCCATTATGTGTACAAGCGACATGAGATTCTCTTGGAAGAGAAAACATACCGCCAAAGACAACTGCATCAACAGTTCCTAGACAAATTGGCCGCCGAAGGAAAAACATTGGCCGAGGTGAAACGAAAGGCCGAAGCTCAGGGAAAGGATCCCACCCTGCTTGATTGCAAGGAATATACACGTGATATGCTGGAAGATAAATTACCGGCCGGAAAAAAGACAATTCAAGGGGATCGAAACACATACATTGAAGTGCTTGAACGTCAGCAGGAAGTTCCCAATGATCTTCAACGACCTCGTCTAAACCGATTTATCTTGACTCCAAGCAAAAGTATTCGAGACTTTATTGCTACTTCTGAAGAATCCTTTGAGGAAAGCATCGCTCTCTTTAAATCAGAGCATCTGGAGTACGCGCCACGTGATATTCCTGTAAACACTTCTTTACCCTTTCTGCGCGAGACCATTCTTGTTGTGCCCGAGATTTTTGAGTTTCCAGCCAAAGAGCTTAATATGTAATTAGCTAGAAAGGACTGAATAGATAATTAAGAAAACGAATTAATTAATTCTTTACAATACATATCTACATAATCTCGTAATTCAATAATACTTTCTTTCATTGAAATATCTAATTCGCGGCTTAAAAATGTAATTAATGTCTGAATGTTTCGCTTTAAAAGTAGGTTAATACGGTCACGCGGTCGAGCTTTTCTGGGAGAAATAATGGGCACTAAGCCTTCATTAATGGGGGCAAGCGGAATCGTAATAAATCCTCGAATGGATTTCAATCGAATTAAGATGTGGGAATCATGAAAAGGAGCCAGAAAGGTGCTCCTCTCAAAACTTAATCGATCTTGAAATTGAAATATTTCTTTGCGCAGAAACGTTAAACTATGGACCCAAATAGTGATCATTTCACTAACTTGATCTTCATTTTGAATGAAAATAGATACTAAATGCGGCCCAAAGAAAGGCTTTGTGGCATAAGCGCGTATAATTAGATAAACAAGCCGCTTTTGCCCTACTGCATTGACTCCTATATTAACTAGCCAGTAGTCGTTAATATTAATATCTATTTTCTTAAATAAAGAGATAAATTGCTCAAAATCGTAATTTTCTATAGCTACATTATCTACTTCATGAGAGACAATGGTAGAATTAATAGTATAAGGGTCGATGGCTTCCGACATTTCGTTTTTTCGTTGGATCATGAAAAGTGATTTCTCGTTGCTGGCGTTTATTCTGGGCTTGGGCTGTACCTTCTAAAGTGCTCAATTGATCTTGAAACGGTGTATTGAAATTATCAGAACTATTTAATTGGGTATTATTCATGGCATCCACCTCGCTGATTAGGAAAGTGCAGCTCCAATCGACCCCATTAAAGTTCAAAGGCCTTCCTCTGGCATCTGTTAACTCAATGTCCAATTGATTGACATTCGTATTACTTAAATAACTGGTTAATAGATTCGGAGGTTGGTAGTTCTGTTTAAAACCAAATTCCACTTCTACTGGTATTACGGCAATCACATCGGCAGGAGCAAGAGGCTGTAAACGTGTGGAGGAGAGATTTTTGGTACGCAATTGAGAACAATGTACATGTATTTCATCTACACCAGATAAATTGGATACACTTGAAGGAGTTAGAACTCCCGCAATATCCGTGATAGGAGCAGGAGATGCCAACATGTTCTCCACAAGACCTCCAGGTGTCACTAATTGAATGGTGGTCAAAATGTAAGAAATGGCAAATAAATCAGGAGAAGTCACAGTGCCAGAATTGTAGGGCTGGTTTAATGTGTATAATCCACCTCCCTGATCAGCTGTAATGTAATAGCAATGGGAGTTCTCTAGTCCAGGAAGTGTTGTTCCGGTCGCATAATTAAACGCATCGGCCAATCCAATATCAATGGGAATTTTGGTGGTCTCATTGTAAGCGACTCCAATGGCCATTCCCACTGTAATGGGGAAATTGGGCGGGGTAGTTTGAATGACTCCAAAGTCCGTTGAACCATTTTGTAAAGTTCCTTGAATCTGGCACTGCTGGTATCCAACCACATAAGGAGAGGGAACAGACAAAGAAGTTCCTGAAACAAAGAATCCATTCTCCAATTCAATAACTTTTCCAGCCTGCAATTCATAAGCACAAGTCAACACAACGGATTCATTGGTGACTATAATTCCATGAAATGGTTGAGGTTGTTGTAAGATGACGTTCTGTGGCAATTGAGTTAGATCTTTTAATTGATAATACACAGTGTTGTCAATTGCGACAACCCCAGTAGCGGCTTGTTTTGGTATAAAACTCATACCATACCCGTAACGAAGAGGCAAAAGTGTCTTGGACTGTTCTATAAGAGGGGCTGGAGCAGTGTTTATGTTGAAGTAACCAAGCATTTTTAAAAGAGGGGGATATCGAGTATCTTCTAAAGGGCATTCCACGTAAATACCACTGTAAATGTACGAGTGTTTTAGTGGGGGGTTATTTGTCAACGGAGTAGTTAAATCTGTCCCAAACTGAACCATGTGAGCTAAATCGGGGCTCTGAAAGACAATTTTTGTGTTGGAATCGTTTGTGGGAGCCGCTTTAGTCTGAATAGGGTCATTCGGATCAAGGGGAATCGCACCGAATCCTTCAAAGATATTAACAAATGATTCGTTTGATCCATATCGGAAGATCGTTTGTACTAGCTCTCTACCCATAACTCCAGACTTGCTAAGATAATTGGACAATTGAGTTATATTGTAGAATCCGGGGGGAATGGTAATAGGTATTTCTTCTTTCGAGGCAGGATATCCTCGCCCTGCTGCATAATAAACAATCACATTCATACTGTTATTTTCTGTTGTGATATTAAAGATGGTGTTGGTGAAAAGAAAACTAGTCATGGCAATTTGCACGGCTTTGCTTGGATCGTGATCGGCTAGATTTGCCTGGAAAGGAATGCTAACATTTCCTTTCTCAGTGCTAAGATAACTAGATTGATTGGAGTTGACAAAAACGCCATAAGACTTCTCAGTCGGATCAACTCCTGATTGAGACATTTTAAATATACAAATAGATATTGATTTACTATAAATATGAATTTATTTTATATTAAATAGATCATTCTGATCCAATCACTGAAGCAATCGTTTCTCTAATACTATCCGGAAACTCATCCAATAAATTTTCCAATGGCTCCATCCCAATCGCTGTTCTTCTTGCGGTTGTCTCGACTCCATCATGAACCTCCACAATCTCTGGTTCTAGGGGTTTCGGATATATCTGACCCCGTCTTAAAAGTACCACTTTCTTAGTTTCCAATGGTATTCCTATAGTTTGACCACTGCCTAGATCTACATTCACTGATTTTTGGCGCTCTAACTTAGGGGCTGCCATAAATAAATCTTCTTTGTTGACGGAAGGACTATTTTATAGAAATAGAAAAAGGAGTGAATTGCAAATCGTTTACAAAAAAGCATTTTTTCGATTCTTACCATTGAGCGCTCATTTTTATTTGCGATATCGAAATAATGAATCAAGAAAGTGAATCTTCTTCTGCTCCTTCGGAATCGATTTCTGCTCCTTCTGCAAGCGACAGTTCGACTGGTTCTAAGAAGCCACGTAAAGAATACGAATGGACACCGAAACGAAAAGAAGCATTTGAAAAAATGAGAAAAGGCTTAGAAGAAAAGGTTTCGCTTACAAAACGAATTAAAGAGGAGAAACGACGTGCAGAGAAAGAAGCCATTAAAGCTAAAGTCAAAGAAATTATGAATTCCAAAAGAGGAAAAGTAAGCATTCCGGATGAAACGGATTCGTCCGATGCTTCGTCCGAAGAAGAAGAACCCAAAGCTCGCAAGAAATCGACCAAAGAGAAAAAAGCCATCGCCAAAGAAAAAGAAAAAGAAGCAAAGAAAAGCAGCAAACGAAAACCCAAAGAAATCGTCTCTTCCGAAGAATCGAACTCGGTGAGCGAAGAGGAGTCAAGTGATGAGGAAGTGATCCCTGCACGAGAGCGAGATCAATTCTCATCCAAACAACACCAGTATTATCAGAAAGATAAAGTAGAAAGAGGCAAAGCAGTCAAAGTAGCTCAATTTGTCAACCCACTAGATAGATTTATATTATTATAAAAACTGTTCATTTAAAATGTATATTTATTTACTATAACGATAAAGCATAAATCATTATTTTTCAATGTTATACCTTGGTTCTAAATACGCAGGTAAACGAATTGTTTTAGGTCAACGTCCCACTACTCGTGTCACTCTTGCAAACAATCGTCCTCCAATCATTAATCGCCGAAAACCTCGTTAATTCTCAATGTCTTTTCAATTGAACACCGCCACGGCTCTTCCTTCTGAAGTTCAGTTAGGAAAAGAAAAACCTCAAGGAGCATTCTGTCTTCGCTCTCGTTATGCTTTGTCTGCCAACAGTGCTTCCAGCTGGAATGCAGGTACCACTCTTACCTTGCCCTTGCAAACGGGCACTCCAGGCACCTTCACTGATGTCAAGCAGGGCATTATACAGTGCACCCTGCAAATTACTAACACAAACCCTTATGTCGATTTTATTAACTTTGGTCCCAGTGGAGCCCTGATTTTCTTTGATGAGATGCGTATATATTCATCCGGAACTCCTGTCGAAGAAAATTTAAGATACTCCGAGACGGCCGACTTGTTGACGATCCAGGGAGGTCATCAATGCCGCCCTTTCCACATTTACCGTCGTAACAAATGGAGAGCGGCGAATGGATTGGCCGGAGACAAACATATCAATTTTATCAAGCCTTCCATGGTGGATGCTTGTGGAGTTCCCATGTATGGCCGAACTCCTTTCATGGACAAAAACTCAGCGGTCTATCATCCGCCGTCTATTTCGTTTGGCATATTTAATGTGACTACCCCATATGGTGCCGACGCTAGTCCTAACTTAAACAATGCGGATAGTTTTGGACAGCTTGGAGGAACTGATTCCACAGGTGTCTTTTATGATGCAGCCACTTCCCAAACCACTGTGAGTGATACGAACGATGCGGACGTAGATAATGATGAAACAACCTCCACTGATTTTCATCGAGAACTTGAATTTAGGACTGGGCAGTTCTCTGGAGCGTCAATTAAAAACACCATGTTTGCTTCTCCTGCTCCTTCTTTGGCAGAAGTGACACAAGCCAAATACCTTCCTGCAGCTCGTTATGTACCTTCTCAATGGCCAGATTATCAGCCATCTACTCTCTGTGGTGAATTTGATGATGAGGAAGTGGATACGATTATGGGAAAGGCCAAAGTGTCGGAATACATGAAGTACCTTTGCAATGTAAGAAGCTTACCCATTGGGGTAGAAGGAACCCCGATTGCCAACGACAGCTATTCTAGAAACTGTAATATATTAG
>JBILOD010000032.1:0-14960 GCA_044374645.1 Pseudobdellovibrionaceae bacterium
TTTCGACCACCCTAAAGTCGACGCACGAGAACTGCTAAATGGGAAACGCTAAATGGGAATGTTTGATAAATTTTCTGATTATTTTGCCAATGACATTGCGATCGACCTAGGAACAGCCAATACTCTCGTTTACGCGAAGGGTCGCGGGATTATCTTGAACGAGCCCTCTGTCGTCGCTGTTCAAAAACACCATCGTGGATTGCAGAACCGTGTTCTTGCCGTGGGGAAAGAAGCCAAGGAAATGCTTGGTCGTACGCCCGGAAGCATCATGGCGATTCGCCCAATTAAGGATGGGGTTATTGCTGATTTTGAAGTGACTCAGTCAATGCTGAAGTACTTCATTCAGAAGTCCATGGGTGGCCGCAAAAGCTTTATTCGTCCGCGAATTATCATTTGTGTGCCTTACGGGATCACTCAGGTTGAGAAGCGCGCCGTTAAAGAATCAGCGCAATCAGCTGGAGCTCGCGAAGTTTATTTGATTGAAGAACCCATGGCGGCTGCTATTGGGGCCGGCCTTCCAATCACCGAGCCAAGTGGCAACATGGTTGTAGATATGGGTGGTGGTACCACTGGTGTGGCTGTCATTTCCCTCGGTGGTATTGTTTACTGTAAGTCTATTAAGGTGGCAGGCGATAAGTTCGACGAAGCCATCGTGAACTACGTTCGTCGCCAATTTAACCTTTTAATTGGCGAGAGAACGGCCGAAAATATTAAGGTCCAAATTGGTAACGCCTATCCTTTTGAAGAAGAGCGCGTCATGGAGATCAAGGGTCGAGACTTGGTGGCCGGTGCTCCGAAAACCATTGAAATTACTAGCTCTCAAGTTAATGACGCTCTTATGGACCCCTTATCTGAGGTTGTAGATGCTGTTCGCACCGCTCTCGAAAAGACTCCACCAGAACTGGCCTCTGATATTGTGGACAACGGAATTGTCTTAACTGGTGGCGGAGCCATGCTTGCGAACCTTGACGTTTTGTTGAGAGAGCGTACTGGCCTTCCTGTTTCGATTGCTGAAGATCCATTGACGTGCGTCGTTATTGGCTCGGGTAAAGTACTCGACGAGTTGGACCTCTTAAGAACACTCACCGTGGATTAATGGTAGGGAAAAATGACGGATGAATTAATAAGTAAATCCGCTCTGTTTTTCTTTCTCCTGACTCTCGATGACAAATTAGCCACCGAGGCTACGACAAAAACTATTGAAAACGTTCGATCCCGGCTGCACCGTCGCGCTGGGGCCTCCGTAAGCGAAAACCCCGACCTTGAAACTTTAGTTCGCTGCTGCCTTGAGTATTGGCAAATAGCACGCTACCGATTTCGAAAGGAACAAATTCAGCTCGTAAATAGCAGAGCACTCCGTTGGCCAGACCATATTGATTTGAATCCTTGGAAGGAATTCCAGAAGAGAGCTCCTGAAGCAGAGCTCATTGCCGTGACTTGGGTTCATGTACTAGGGATTCCCGAGGCATTGCTCGCGAGATGTTTAAATGTCAGTGAAGGCACCATTCGTTATCGAGTCGGCAACGCGTTAGCTTTATTGGGGCAACTCAACAGACCGATCATGAGTTCAATCCAATTTTCCTAGGGGGGGTTTGCACATGAAAAAAGATGTTGGCATTCCTCTTCGTAATCCTAAAAAGCGCGAGTTAAGTCCCTTTATAGCCGGACAGCTCCTCTATGACTACGCCACCAAAAAGATTGACCCGCTTCGCGAAAAAGCAGTAGCAGAAGCCCTACAGAACTCTCCCGAATTGGCCAAATCACTAGATGACATTATTTACGGGATGACCTATTGCCATCACCTCCAAAAAACAACTGTTACTCCAGAGTTTCTCGAACGATTTAAGGCTCCGCCAAACTGGAGAGTCCGTATCAAAAGATATCGCAACCTTAGGCATTGGAACCAAAGCACAGCATGGATTCTTGAGTCGGTCGGCATAAGCTTAGTGATACTATTGTTAAGCTTGGCTGTACCTTGGCCTAAATACTTGAAGCTCTTTCTGCAAAAACAGAATCCTAGTCTTTTTATTAGTGAAGTTCCAAAAGACTCTTCCTTTCAAACCCCAACAGTCGCAGCAAGTCCACAGCCTTCAATTGTTCCAGGAACAGACTTTCATTTTGTTGCAGAACTTCATTCTGTAAACCCTGAGTTCACAACAACAAAACTCAACGCGGCCCTACCTGGCCTTGGGGCGAGCATCGAACACCACTCCCTGAGAAAATCTACCGGTGGCCACCTTGTACCTTTTCTTCGCTTAAGCATTCCTACAAGCCAAACAGAAGCCTTGTTCTCAGAGCTTAAATCACAGGGCCAGTTGACCTGGATTACTCCGCCAGTTGAAAATGAAAAGGGGAGTACAATCTTTGGGATGGAACTTTGGGTTATTAAAAAAGAACCTCCCAAAGGCATTGCACCCACCAAAGATAAAAATGGGGAATGAGTCAAAATCAAAAATACAAACCAAAGCGTTCGCTCCGCTGGATTCTAGCTCTTTGGTTTTTATCCTTTGCCATCGTCCCTATTGTTTTTCTCACTTTTTACTCCCTGCAAAAGTTCCAACAAACAGTTGATAACGAACTCGTTCTCCGTCTCAAGGGAAACGCCTCAGAAATTCGAGTAATCTTAGGGGATTACCAAAAAGCTTTAACGCTGCAACAGCAAACCTACTTCAAGAGCCAAAATTTGCAGTCTCTACTCCTTCGCTCTGACCATGAGGGAATCGATAGTTTGATCAATTCGTGGCAAGCCGATTCAACCGCTTCTAGTCTTACAGTCTACGATCGCTCAGGGAATCTCATCGCCGAAACCCGACGGAGTACTTTGCCAAAAAACACAAACAACTCCAGTGCCCTAAAGAAAATCTCGCTCCATCAAAATATTCGACAACAAATGGTTCGCAAAGAACTTATCTACCTCCCTGACTATGCATCGTCCAAGATGCTTGAACTGGCGATTCTTTCACCGGTCTATCGCGAACAACTCCTGCTCGGCTACATCAAACAAACACTTATATTGGATGAAACCTTTTTAAAGCGACTCAGCGAACGTATGCAAATTCAGGCCATCCTGCTTGAACCAAATGGTCGCATCATCGTCGGCTCTCATCCAGATTTCTTACTCTATAAATCAGACTTTTTTTCCGAATACTTAAAAATACCAAAACTAAAAACTATCTCACTGCCCGTTCGCGGGGAGCCCTTTGGCTTTGTCTTTTCGAAAATTGCATGGGGGACGTCAAATTTTGAAATCGCACTAGCGGCTTCAAAAAAGGAGTCGAATGGGGCCATTGAAAATCTGCGCGTTGCTTACTATACCCTTTTAGGTATTATGTTTGGAGTCCTCGCTCTTTCTGTGATTGCTGCCTCCAATGTGGTATTACGACCGCTTTCGGAACTTATCGAAGCCATCCAGGATCTTCACCTCGGAGAAAACATTATTGAGTTACCCATTAAAAACGATAATGAAATTGGGCAACTCACCACCTCCTTTAATGATTTAAGTCGCCGTATCCTTACTGCACAACGGGAATTAAGAGACAAAATCAAGGAGCTCGAAGAAACCAACGCACACCTCAAAGAGACACAAAGCCAACTCGTACACTCTGCTAAAATGGCCAGTCTGGGTCAGTTGGTGGCTGGCGTTGCTCATGAACTCAATAACCCTATAGGCTTCATCTATTCTAATATGAGCCATCTGCGTGACTACTCCAGCAAGTTAATACAACTCATTGATGCCGCCGAAAAACAGAGTGCGAGTCTGGATGCGATGAAGGAAGACTTTGATTTAGAATACATCCGCAAAGATTTGCCAAAACTCATTACTAGCTGCGAAGATGGCGCACGCCGCACAAAAGAAATTGTGATTGGCCTACGTAACTTCTCTCGGTTGGAAGAAAAATCCTACGGCCCGGTCGACCTTCACCAATCGATCGACACGACACTCAACCTACTTAATAGTGAGTTCAAAAACCGCATTGAACTTAAAAAGGATTATGGAAGTATCCCTAAGGTGGTCTGCAATCAAACTCAAATCAATCAAGTTTTCATGAACATTCTTTCAAATGCAGCACAAGCCATTCAAGGAATGGGCACAGTGTGGATCACCACTCGACACAACAAAGGAAAAGAAGCTAAAGACGAATCAGTAGCTATATCAATCCAAGACTCAGGGGCTGGAGTTCCCCCAGACGTCCTGCAGAAAATCTTTGACCCCTTCTTTACCACCAAAACTGTGGGTCAGGGGACTGGACTGGGCCTTGCTATTTCTTATGGGATCATCAATGCCCACGGTGGTTCCATCAAAGTAACCTCCAAAGTTGGCTCAGGATCAGAATTTGTGATTTCGTTGCCATTGTTAGCTCAGGAGCCAGAGCCGCCAACGTAATTGAAAGTTGAAAGTTTCGAATTCTTTTTCTGAAAATGTTTAAGTCGTTTTAGGGATTGCTCAAATTTATTATTTTTATATTTATAAATAAGGTCTAATTAAATAATATTTAAAAAGGGGCTTTATCCAAATTAATCTAGGGAGTTGTGAGAGGATGCCACGCACAGCAGTTCATCGCAAACTATGCAAAAACTCTGATTGGCCTTTCGTAGCAATGGCACTGTGGAATTGTGCATATTGTTCATTGCTTCTGATAGCTCAGCCTTCTTTGGCCGCGAAGAGTTCGCCTTCTCCAGTTCCAATAGAGGAAAGACCCACCCCTGCGCCAAAAGCCACGAAAAATAGTCGCCAAAAAGTTGTAACACCGAAGCCAGGCTTTAAAAAGCCACCTAAAAAGCATCCTGAACTGATTCCCCCGCCCAACGATCCAAATGCAGCTCAGATTGGCGAACCCGATGCCGTAGAAATACTGTACCCAGATCAACTCGGAGAACATGTTTCATCATTAGTGGTGAGCCTGGCCAATCGCCTCGACTCATTCTTTGGCGATGAGAGAAGCGATGACGAAAAAAACGGGAGCACACTCCGGCTAACACCATCCTATACATTCTATGATAAACGCAAAGGGGTCGCGGAACTAGGTGTAAATTTGAACCTCAAACTCAGAAATTTAGAAACCAAAGCAAAACATTTAGAGCAGACTTTGCGCGATGAGATCCTCGAATCTGATACGGCCCAAGCGGCAGGGGCTAATACCCCTAAGTCAATAAAAAAGGAAGAAGACACTTGGCACTACAACTTTGAAAGTAAGCTCGCATCACGCCCGGCAATCTATTATTCAGGCAAATTCCGTGTGCGCAAGAATTTTGATCGCGATTTCTTTTTGCATCACTTTTCTGCCAGTGCTGGGTGGGACACTGATGATGCTTGGACCCAAAGAATAACGTTTAACTCTGACCATGCTCTCAATGAAATATTACTTTTCCGTTTTAGTAATGACGCTAATTGGTTTATTACAAATGAACACTTTCAAACAACACATGGCCCAAGTTTAATTCAGACAATCAACAAGTATAACTCCGTATCCTATAATTTTCGCTTGGTCTTTGGTGATGAGAGCAACCGGATTCATCATTTGGACTCGGTATACAGTGTTAACTACCGTCACGGAACACCCTCAAAACGTATTTTTGTTGATTTGATACCCGCTTTCAACTACCCGCGTTCAGACCACTACCATGAGGTACGTAGTTTTGAAATTCGATTCGAGTATTACTTTGGTGACCTCAGCTAATTGGTCGGTGTCGCCGAAAGTAGTGTCGCGACACCGTAAGTATTTTCGCGACGGCGACTAATTACTGACTCAGATTACGCCAGGATTTACCTTCCCGAGCCTTAGGGTTCAATTGGAATTCACGAACTGCTTTTTGGTGATCTTCATAAGACGTTGTGAAGATATGGGTGCCATCATTGCGACTCACAAAAAATAGATAGTCTGTTTGGCTTGGTTCGAACACGGCCTTAAGCGCCTCACGACCTGGATTCGAGATAGGGCCTGGCGGCAAGCCACTTTTGGTATAAGTATTGTATGGGGTTGGGGTGAGCAAATCTTTTTTGGTTATATTCTGGGGATAAACACCCGTCTCGGCGAGAATGCCATATTGAACCGTGGGATCGGTTTGCAGTTTCATTCCTTTTTGCAAACGATTGAAAAAAACCGATGCAATCATTGGTCGTTCATTCGCAGCGCCCGTTTCTTTTTCAATAAGGCTGGCAAATGTTAAAATCTGATGTCGGGACCATCCGCCTAAGTTGCGTCCCTTAGCAATGAACTCATAATTTTTGACAAAAGCGCTCAACATCACTTCGACCATTTGTTTGGCCGTTGTCTTACGTTCAAAGTTATAGGTTTCGGGGAACAAGTACCCCTCACAATGACCAATTTTCGTTTTGAGAAGGACTTCGAGGATTTGTTCATCAGCACAGGCTTTGAGAAAGTCTTCCTTTTTTCCATAACCTTGTTTTTCAAAATTCAATGCAATCTCGTAGGAATTTAAGCCCTCTGTCACTGTAAACGGGTAATTAATGCTTTTGCCACTCGTCAAAACCAGCATGACCTCCTTGGGACTCATGTCATTTTTGAGCGCATATTCGCCCGCACGGATCTTTCCCCTCAAGCCATAAAAACGGGCGAGCTGATTCAAAAGAGCCGAATTTTCGATGAGCTGTTTTTCTTCGAGTCGGCGCGCAATGGATCCAAAAGCTTCTCCGTTTTGAACATCAAAAACCAACGACAGGGAGCCGTCACCCAGCGGTTTTTTATAATAGGTTTCTGTGGCATAAAACACCATGCCACCGATAAGCCCAATGCCCACGAGGAGCAACGCAAGCAGCCACTTCATTACTTGACCTCATAGTTTAGACCCGGCAATACCTTGCCTGGATCATAGGGAGTAGGGTCTTCAAGATTCGCCATCGGCACAGAACAGTATTGAACTGCAAAATGCGCCGAAGGGCGATCATTTCCCGACTTACCAGTTCCACCAAATGGAAGGCGTGAGCTGGCTCCGTTTGTGGTACGATTCCAGTTGAGAAGACCGACATTAGCCTTGTAGACCGCATCTTCATAAAGCTCACGACTCTTTGAGAACAACGCCATCACGAGACCAAATCCAGTAGAGTTGACGACCTTCATGGTTTCATCAAAATCTGAACACTTATAAATGGAAACATTCGGGCCAAAAATTTCGCTTTTTTGATAAACTGATTTATCATTAAACTCACTCACAAGATGAATACTTGGAGTCACATAGTAGCCCTTATGTTTGAGATCGAGCACTTTGCCACGCATCAAGCTTTCGCAGTTTTCGCGTTTGGCTATTTCCTGAAAGCGGAGGTATTTTTCAACGGACTGCGCACTCACCAAAGGTCCCATAAAAGCATTGTCGTTCCAGTGACCAATTGAAATTCGTTTGGCGGCTTCATAAAAGCGGTCTGTAAACTCGTTCGCAATTCTATCATGAAGAATGATTCTGCTCGTGCATGAGCACCGCTGGCCAGCTGTCATGAATGCACCTACAAGAGTTTCGTAGACTGCTTTGTCGAGATCCGCATCTTCCCAAACCACAGTAGCGTTTTTACCCCCCATTTCAAGAGCGAGGAGTTTCCAATAGTGAGTGAGTGTTTCTTGTTTAATTCTTAATCCGACCTCATAGCTTCCGGTAAACAATATGCCGTCGACTTCCTCACTTATAACGAGTTTTCTTCCCGTCTCTCCTTCGCCTTGAACCATATTAAAAACACCTCGGGGAAAACCGGCTTTATGGACAATCTGGGCATAGAGTTGTCCGACCGCTGGTGTTTGTTCAGAAGGCTTAAAGACAATAGTGTTCCCAAGGGCCAAGGCGGGAATGATATGGCCATTCGGAAGATGTGCCGGAAAATTGAATGGGCCCAACACCGCCATCACTCCACGAGCTTTGTAGCGTACAACACCTTCAACCCCTGGAAGTGCATTTGGAATATGTTCTTCCGCCACAAGCTTCATCGAATGGCTGAGAGTAATATCAATTTTTTGGCTTAACCCCTTAGCTTCCGTCGTTGCTTCCCAAAGTGGTTTTCCCGTATCACGAGCAATCGCTTCTGCCATTTCGCCCTCATGGGCAATAAAGAGTTCCTTTAGCCGATGCATGTACTCGTTTCGCTCTTGTTGGGTCTTACGGGCCCAACCTGCAAACGCAACCTTGGCGTAATGGCAGGCTTTGTCGACATGTTCGAACACATAGGGTACATCCATGATATGGTCGTCCAAATCCCCTGGGCTGCGATCATTGATGACACCACTTCGCTCTTCAAACTTCACGAACTCACCATTGATGTAATCTCCAGCGTATTCGATTTTATATTTCATGCTCATAAATTGCCTCCCAACTTACGTCTAAAATTTTGAAGGAGTGACGTATACCAGTTCATCGTTTTCGATGTTTAGTAAGCGTTTGGTATTCAGCGGTATGGCAATCTCGTCGCCCCGCGCTTCATACGGAGTTTGTACGCAACTATAATGATCGCGATCCACACCCACTAATCCTACCTGTTTAAAATTCGAATCTTTCCATTCTGCGACTCTCAGCAACTGACCGTGTTTGATGGGTAGCAACTCCTGCACTTTGGCCCCATAGTGAGGACCTCCATCAAATGGATCTACCTCTTCGAGGTAGTGAAATCCGATACTCTCTAATAGATATTGAGCAGGCTTTGTGCTCTCACCCACGCGCCCCACCACCGTGCGTGCCTTGGTATCAAGGAGGCACAAATAAATGTCTTCTTCTGGAAAAAGACTTTGAATAAATTCTTTATGACTTTGACTCAAAAGATCCGCCTCTTGATAGGGCAGTCCAGTAAAACGACGACCCAGCGCTTCCCAAAACTCGCTCCGACCCTCATCTGTCAGTGGAGGTGTTAGTTCACATAGGAGTCGCTCCTCAAAACGGTCCGGATACATACCTATATAGTTAAAACGGACAAAGCTGATTTGGCGACCCAGTTTTTCAGGACGGCGCCGATAGGATTTATCAACCAATAGACCCCCAATTTCAGTCGGCCCGTCAGTGTCCATCTGAAATCGCAAAACTTGATGAATAAATCCAATTCCCAAATCTTCACTGTAATGATTGCGCTTCAAGACTTTAAAAAAGGTGTGCGGTACTTCATCCGTCCCATGCTTGGGCAAGATCAGTGAGCTCCCAACAATGAGACTCTCTTCGACATCTTCAATGACAAAAAGATATTCGGCTTGATTTTTGGGAAGATCTCCAGCGAAAGAAGCTGTGCTGCGTTCAATTTTATCCGCCAAGACCTTGCGGTCTCCTGGTAGGTTGAGTAAATTAAATTGCTTGGCTAAATCAACTATTTGATTCAAATCTTCTTGGCGTGCACTTCTAAGAATAAAACTCATAAACACACCCTCTCGATGATTGCCCTATAAAACTCAATACTCTTTTCTAAATCACAAATATTTACAAACTCATTGCTGACACTTTGACTTTCTTTGCGCTGGCCGGCCCCAAACCCCAAACATGTAACGCCTTTACGAGTTAAAAGGCTCATTTCAGTGCATGTTGGCTGAGTGATGCAGTTTGCAGACATACCTAATGAGGATAAAACGTCCATACAGGTTTTGACAAAATCTGATTGCAAATCTGTACGATAGGGGCGCTTGTAATCAGACACTCGGCACTGGCCCCCGACTAAAGTTGTTCCCTCCTGAAGCCGAGATAGCCACGCCTGATAATGTTCCTCCTTCACGACGGGGGGAAATCGACAGCCGACTGTCAGGTGAACATGATCCTCATGGGATTGAATCAGTCCAAGATTCATGGTGGGGGTTCCTGGTGAAAAATCCGAGTCTTGCATAATCAAGAATTCCGAACTCACCTGTTGCAGTAGCATATAGATTTGGCGCAGCTTCTTTGCCATGGGATCTTGAACACCACCATAGAAATCCAATTCAAGAAACACATTGCTCGCTACCGTGTTGTGGTTGGTTCCGCCTTCGATATCCATCAACACAACGTTTTCCGGAATCTGCAAAAGGTATTCTAAAGATTTGTTAATCGCATTTTCAGCGCCGTTACTTTCGGCTGAATGGGTCGCTTTGCCCTTAAAAAACTTCGACTGAGTGCTTACACTTTCTTTAATGTTGTGATCTCGACGGTAATTTTTTTCTTCTTCCGAAAATGATATGTAGAAGTCTAAGACGGCATAGCCTTTACCTGCATAAATCAGATTCTGCCCCGATGGCTCCCCAACTAAGGCGTATTTGGCCGAAAATTTATTTTTACGAATAGCACGGAGCATGCCTTGCATGCCAATTTCCTCTCCAAAAGTGCCCGCAAGTACCGGTGGGAGCTTCCAATTCGTGACACCTTGGAAGGAGCTCATCGCTGACAGCTTGCACAGTAAATCCAACTTCGCATCGCAAGCCCCCAAACCGTAGAGACGACCATTCTTAATGATAGCATTGTAAGGATTCATCATGTTTTCCGTCCACAAAGACGGTAGGCCTGGGTTGGGAGTGTCATAGTGACTTAGAAGGAGAAACTCCTCAGACTCTCTCTGCCCAACACGAATAAAAATATTGGCTTGCTCTTGCCCAAAAAAATTTTCTTCCTGGAGATCAACGTTTAGACCCTGAGCGATGCACAATTCCTTTAACCACAAGGCGGCTTCGCGTGTCCCCGCCTGCGGTGATGTATCTATAGCAACAAACTGTCTGCACAGTTCAATCAAACTCAAGGAGTTTATCTCCCTTCTAAAAGTGATTTTTCCAGAATCTTTTTAGCCACTTCAATATCCTTCTCTTCCATCACTGCCGGCAATAAAAAGCGGATGCGATAAGGGTCCTTGCCACACCCAAAAGCAACCATATTATTATTGAAAAGCCTCTTAATAAGATCTTCGGTCTTCTGTTTAGTGCCGTCATATGGTGTCACCGCCACCATTAATCCCAATCCTCCGGCGTCACTCAAAAGACCCTTGCAAGAGCCCGCCGCAAGATCATTAAGCATATCAACGAAGTTCTTATGAATCTTTTGAATCTTTCCCTCCACCCCAAGATAACCCTCCTCAGAAAGAATCCGAAGGATCTCGTTGCCTACAGCAAGTGAAACCGTTGACCCAGAAAATGTTCCCGCAATTAAGCCGGGCTGTGGATTATATTCTTCTGTATAAAGAGTGGCGCCTGTCTGAACGGTCTTTGCGATTGTACAGATATCAATATAATTACCAATCCCCAAGGTTTCGAAAGCAAAGAGTTGACCTGTACGTGTGAAAGTTTGAACCTCATCCGCCCAAACAGCAATGTGCTTTTCCCGACAAAACTCCAAGAGTGGCACAAAGAACTCTTTGGTTCCGTAACGAAAGCCGCCCTCACCTTGCATTGGTTCAAAGACAAAACAAGCAATATTTTTTTCATGCTGGGCATAGTATTCTTTCAGTTTTCTCAGTACGTCTTCATAACAGGCTTTGCCGGCTGTCGCTTTACAAAATGGAAGGCGTAAGACTTCATTGTAGCTCGGTAAACCAACTTTGTAGGCTGGGTTGTCTGTGATTTCGGCCATTAAAGTGGATCGACCAGCAAAAGCGTCTTGAAACGCGACGACCATTTTTGCAGGGCTGTTTTTTTGACGTGCGATTTTTAGGGCACTTTCATTCGCCATGGTTCCACAAGTGGCTAACCAAGCATATTTCAAGCGACTATTTTTGCTGGCGATATTGACCAGCCGTTCGGTAAGAGCGAGGTATTCACCATTTGGCTGCAGATTGCCCTGCATAATAATATCACTCAAAGACGCACGAATGGCAGTTTCAATGAGTTTTGGATGACTGTGCCCCATCACATGAATCCCGATACCATTAATCAAATCTAATTTAATACTTCCATCTTCGAGTTCCACATAAGGGCCTTTGCCCACGCTCGAACCGACATATTGATGATACAAGGGTCGGCCCCGGAGTGCGCCTATATGCTTGCGACGCGCATCTGCGTTCGCTACCAAATTTGGATCAGCGTCTTTGACGCCAGTGATTCGCTGACTTTGCCTGAGCACTTCATTGCTGAGCTCTTTAATTAGCTGATCGATTTTTTCAGATGTGGCGATGTCTTGACCGATGGTTCTTTCCATAATGTTTTTCCTCGTATGGTATTACACCAAATAATCCTTATTAACACTGAACCCCATTTTAGGGTGACGCCTATTCCCTGTCAGCTAAATTCCCGACAAGGCCCATCATGGCAAATCCACGGCAAAAATTGTTGGACTCTCCCTGTTGGTCCCCTTACGCTAATGAAATGAGCTATTACAAAAGAGGAATTCGTTTCTTAATATCCTTCTTGATTCTTAACGGGATTTTCGTTCACTTTGGTTGGGCGGTCGAGCCTACTGCAGTATTCGAAACTGGACTTCAACAATACCAAAAACAGGATTACCATGGGGCCGAGCAATCTTGGAATCAAGTTCTAAATACTTTCCCAAACGATGTTGCCACCCTCTATAATCAAGGTCTCAATTTTATCCAACAAAAGCGCTGGGGTATGGCACTGGCTTTTCTGCGTCAAGTACAACTACTTTCTCCTCGCCACCTCTCTGTCGAAAAGGCTCTCGACTTTGTTGAGGCCTCGATGAAGTCTCGAGGGTTTAACTCTGATCAAACTTTTTTGGCGACGTTCGAAAACAGTGCTGGAAAGTATATTTTGCTTCCTGAAATCCTGGGCATTCACTTGCTTCTGAGTTTGGCAGTTCTGCTCATTTTGGGTCAATTATTCCGAGAACGTCGCAGGGCTCGTTTTCAGGGAGCGCCACTTCATAGATGGGCTCCCGGGCATCTCGCTGCAGTCTCCACTTGGCTGCTCTTCACAGTAGTTTTAGTATTAAAGATTGCCGCGAGCCTTAACCAGCAGGCAACGGTCATAACCTCTGGCTTGGTCGCCGTACGCTCCGGCCCGTTTAAAGAAGCCGCCCAGCTTGGGGACTTGCCCGAAGGAGCACTTATCATTGTTCGGGATTTCTATCAGGACTGGGTTCAAATTCAATTTGGAAAAACCCCAACTGGTTGGGTCCCACGCAAAGAAGTTCTTTTGTTAACACCCGATGGATTGAAATAGAGGACCTATGAAGGCACTTTGGGATAACTTATTTCGCAAAAACGCTTCGCAAACAAAAATTACTGCACTCCTTAAAGAGACCATTCTCTTTAAGGACCTTGAAGGCAGTGAGCTTGAGATTGTTGAGACCATTATGAATCCAAGACAATTCCATGCGGGAGAAGTGATTTTCCGACAAGGCGACGGTGGAGTTGGAATGTATCTCATAGTCTCAGGAAGCGTGAACATTTTCCTCGATGAAGTGTTAGAGGACCAAGAGATTCGCCAGTCGTTGGTGACTCGACTGGGGGCGGGTGACTTTTTTGGCGAATCAGCATTAGTGATCGATGGCGGCAAACGAAGCGCCACAGTGATTGCCCGAGAAGATTGCGAACTTCTGGGCTTTTTCTACCCCGATTTATTGCAAATCATTAAAAAACACCCCACCGTTGGAAATAAGATCTTGTTTCGGCTCGGCGAAGTGCTTGGCACTCGGTTACGTGAAACCAATAGAAAAATCATCACATTGATATCAGAAAATGAAAATCTAAAAGCTAGACTTGGCAAAGAGGTTCATGGTGAAGGCGAGCGCAACCAAATTTATTCTACGTGAAAGGAATTTCAAAACCTTCACATTTATTCTCTTTCATGGGCTTCTTCTCGCCATACTAATCTATCTCCCAAACATCATGGTTTCTACAGTATTGGCATTTGTCATTTACTATCTCATGGAGCCACTTGTTGAATCCCTAGAAGATCGAGGCTTCTCTCGGTCCTTAGCTGCCGCCATTCCCTTTCTAACATTTGCCCTCGTTGTCACACTCATCAGTCTTTGGTTTGTTCCACTGCTGGCAGAGCAAGTTGAAACCCTCAAGTTACAAATGCCTCAATATGTCGGTAAATTGAAAGCCTCGGCAATCCAATGGGAGCACCAAGCGCATCCATGGCTTGAGGAACTTGGCCAAACTTCAACAACTGATTCGGTTCAAACCTATCTGCTGGCCAAAGTTTCGACTTTCTTCTCGCAAATTCCAACTCTTCTTGCTTCCTCAGTCACCATCCTTCTTTTGACTCCATTTTTTAGTTTTTTCCTCTTGCTTGACGGGACCAAGCTCTATCGGAATTTTCTTAAAATTGTACCCAATCATCTTTTCGAATTGATGATCAATGTAAATCACTCAATCAATGTTCAAATGGGGCAATTCATTCGTGCCCGCCTGATTGAGACCTCTTTAATGACCATGTTTGTTTTTATCGGGCTCACTATTATCGATTTTCCCTACTCCTTGATCTTTTCGGTTGGGACTGGCCTGCTCAACCTCGTCCCTTATATTGGTCCAGTAATTGCGTCACTCCCTCAAATCGCCCTTTGCCTAATTTCCCCGGAACTTAAACCCGATTTAGTCCCAATCTTATTGATCAATCTTGGATCCCAGGTTTTTGATACGGTCGTACTTGTACCCCTGCTTGTGGCCAAAATCGTGGATTTGCATCCCGTGATCGTGGTCCTTGCTGTGATTCTTGGTGGGCAAATTATGGGAATTCTTGGTATGATCATTTCAATACCTTTGGCTAGTGCCCTTAAGGTTTTTCTCACGGCGTTCTATCGATACATGACCCACTCCCATTGAATTTTTGTTGCCTGGTTTGTATTAATAAGTAAACCTCAATGCCGATGACTGGAAACAAGAAAGGTTCTCAATGATGAGCAAGCATTTATTATTACTTGGATTGTTTGGAATTTTGGGATTTGTTGGCTGTGCTTCAACCGATCAAAAAGCCCCAGAAACCGCTGAGGCGGTTTTTGCTCGTGCTCAAGAGCTGGAAAAGGATGGTCGTACCGAGGAAGCCATCATGAAGTACCAGGAAGTCAAAAACAAATTTCCGTATTCAAAGCTCGCCACTGACGCCGAATTGGCCGCTGCCAATGTTTCC
>JBILOD010000288.1:0-5547 GCA_044374645.1 Pseudobdellovibrionaceae bacterium
AAAAATCAAACATCCCTTTAAAGGCAATAACGCGCCCTAGGCTGTGCTTACATTGGCTCCAGTTTTTGGTGCATGTGAAAAAAGAGGATTTGGTCGGAGGAGTCTTGTTTGTAAGAATCCACTGACGTTGATTCTTGTCGTTCATAACATCGCACTTTTCAGATAAAATTTTATAGAAGACATTTTGAAACTCCCGAGGGCCGAGGTCTTTAATTTTTTTGCCGTCGGCGCTAGCCAGCTGCACCGGAAACTGACTTAAGAACTTAATGTCTTTCATTCGGTCTTTTTCGATGGATTTGCGAAACTCGGTCCAAAAGCTGGCAAACGTGTCGGGGCAAGTGGATGGCGCTGCCAGCGTTGGGTCATTAAGGGTGCATAAAGTCAGTCCAATGACACAGATCACTCGTTTCATGTTTTTCTCCTATGACTCCCTATTCTAGGGCGAGTCAATTTTGCTGACAAAGGATTTAAAAGGTCATACAGAAATTGATCTAGGTCGGACAGCAGGCATCAGGTTTGTTGTCCAGAGTCGAAATAGGGGGAATTGAATGAGAGCCTTTTTGAGCAACGTCACATCGGTGTCAATTATTTTGGTCACGCTCGTGATGGGGGAGGCCTTGTTGGCGTCCACGGGTCCATCTAAAGTTGTTGATACGTCACTTTTGGATACGAAGACACCAGCCTGTGAAGATTTCTTTCAGCATGCCTGTGGGCAGTGGTTGGCTAAAACCAAAATCCCCGGAGATCGGTCGAAGCTTTATCGTTTCTCCGAAATTGATATTAATACTGAGAGGATCTTGCGCGATATTCTTGCCAAGTATCAAAAGGGCCAGTTGGTTCCTCAACAAAAAGATGCCGCGAAGATGGGGGCATTTTATCAATCTTGCATGAACGAGAAATCGTCGAACGAGGCTGGACGCAAGGGCGTAAAAGCTTTGATGTCCCGCATTGAGGCTCTAAAAACTGTGGCACCTGAAAAGAAAGCGGAGAGCCTGGCGCAGTTAGTGGCCGAACTCCATTCGGCTGGAATTCCCGCCTTTTTTGATTTTTATATCGACCAAGATCCAGGCGATGCACGTCAGGTGATTCCGCAGTTTGACCAAGGTGGCCTTGGGCTTCCAGAAAAAGGATATTATTTGGAAGACGATGCGGAAAAGAAAAAAGTTCGTAAGAAATACCTCGAGCACGTGGCTCAAATGTTTAAGAAGTCTCAGACGAGCAGCAGTGGATCGGTGGCAACGGCTGTCTTTAATTTAGAGATGGCGTTGGCAAAAGGTTCTTTGAGTCCCATCGAACGTCGCGATCCAAAAGCGATTTACCATAAAATGAGTTTAGTCGATCTGCAGAAAATCGCACCCAGTTTTGCTTGGGATGCTTACTTTGCGCAAATGGGCCTAAAAAAAGATGCTGCATTGAACGTGGCGGTTCCAGAATTTTTTAAAGTCTTTGGCCAGCAGCTGACGACGTTGTCGGCCAATGATTTAGAGCAGTACCTCAAATGGCATGCATTGCATGGAGTGGCGGATTTTTCCACTCATGCTTTAATTACTGAGAATTTTAATTTCTATCATAAGTTTTTGAATGGCCAAAAAACTCCACGCCCTCGTTGGAAGGAATGTGTGTCATCAATTGATACTCATTTGGGCGAAGCGCTCGGAGAGGCTTTCGTGGCTGTGGCGTTTGGCGCAGATGCAAAACAATTAGGTGCTTCCATGATGAATCAGATTCAAGAGGAAGTGCGACAAATGTTTAGTCGCTTGGATTGGATGGATCAACACACGATGGAAGGCGCCATCAAGAAGCTCAACACACTGGTGAAAAAAGTGGGTTATCCTGAACCAAGTCGCAATTACGATGCTTTCACCGTCGTGCGTGATTCATGGTTTGAAAATGTCATGGCCGGCAATCGCTTTGAAAGTCAGCGCCGTTTAGCAAAAATTGGTCAGCCTGTCGACAGAGGCGAATGGGGTATGACAGCGGCGACCAACAATGCCTACTACAATCCGCTTCTGAATGAAATTGTATTTCCAGCGGGAATATTGCAGGAACCATTGTTTAATGTGAAGGCCGATTTAGCGTCCAACTATGGAGCCACCGGTGCGACCGTTGGTCATGAGATCACTCATGGATTTGATGATGAAGGCCGTCAGTTCGATGAAAATGGTAACTTGAAAGATTGGTGGAGTGAAAACTCGACCAAGCGTTTCACTGAAAAAGCACAGTGTCTTGAAAAGCAATATGATGAGTACACCGTTGCTGACGGCGTGCACGTGAAGGGCGCTCTCACTCTCGGTGAAAACATCGCTGACCTGGGAGGGTTAAAAATTGCCCTGCGTGCGTATCAAAAAGCATCACCTACGGCACCAACAAGTGAAGAGTATCAGCGGTTTTTCATCGCCTATGGGCAATCATGGTGTGGAAAGGCGACGCCTGAATATGAAAAGAACATCGTGCAAGTGGACCCACATTCTCCAGCGCGCTTCCGTGTGAACGGAGTGGTGGTGAATATGCCAGAATTTGCGTCGGCGTTTAGCTGTCAAGAAGGCCAGAAGATGGCTCCCAAAAATCGCTGTGAAGTTTGGTAGGAGCGAAGAGTTCGAATCGGAAAGTATCATTTGCGATCGTAAAATTATACCGTTTCCATTTAAAAAGTAGGCCATGCCGACGACGCAGCCAACGAAGGGCTAAGAACTCAATGTAAACGGTATTAGAAGCTATAGCATCAATTCTGAATGGGAGGGGTATGATGTTGGGGTGCAAGGTTCTGCCATTATTGGTTGGTGCGGTTTTATTTGTGGGGTTTGCCCCTTTCATTGGTTGGAGTGCGGCTCCCCCAAAAAAAGCTTTCACCCGAGCTCATGTTCCTAATCAGTTGATTGTAAAACTAAAAAGCTCGGTGGCCCCAAAGAGTGCCCTGAACTTTTTAGGAGCCTTTCAAGTCCGAGTGGTGCGACGACTCCAAGTCAACGGGGCTTATTTAGTGGAGAGTGCTTCGCTCTCGGAGCACCAACAAACACAAAGTCAAAAAATACCTAATCAAAGAATAAACAGTCAAACAACACCAACATTTTCCGCGACTCAATTGCAAGGGCTCGCACTGCAGATGGCAGCCAATGATGAGGTTGAGTATGTTGAACCCAATTGGTATGTGCGCGCTTCCTTGCGTCCGAATGATCCCGAGCTTGACCAACAATATGCATTTAGACCCACTGTTGGGGATGATGGACGGCGTTCCGACATTCAGGTTGAAGCGGCATGGATGCACACAACGGGATCGCGCCAAGTTTTAGTGGCCGTAGTTGATAGTGGCGTCGACTACACTCATCCGGATTTAGCCGATAACATTTGGCACAACCCTGGAGAGAATGGACTTGATGGTCGAGGGCGCTCTAAGGCTACTAATGGAGTTGATGATGATGGCAACGGTTTCGTCGATGACCATACCGGTTGGGATTTTGCGGACAAAGACAATACACCGATGGATGCCAACCAGCATGGTACTCACTGCGCTGGAAGCATTGGTGCCGTCAGCAATAACGGTATTGGTATTACTGGTCTGAATTGGGAGACTTCGATTGTACCCATTAAATTTCTCAATGCAGAAGGCGTAGGGACGACGGCGGATGGCGCCGACGCGATCAATTATGCAACCTCTCTTGGCGTGCACGTGATGAACAATAGCTGGGGTGGGGATGAGTACTCTGAAACCATGGCTGCAGCCATTCGCAAAGCAAACCATGCGCGCATTTTGTTTGTTGTTGCTGCGGGTAACAACGGCAACGACAATGATATTGGTCCTGACTATCCAGCCTCTTATGCTTTTGATAATATTCTGAGTGTCGCAGCAACCGATGCTAATAATCAGCTCGCGGGATTTTCGAATTATGGTTTACTGTCCGTTCATTTGGCCGCTCCCGGAGTAGGAATTTTATCAACCTTTCCTGGGGGGCAATATGGAGTGCTCGATGGAACCTCAATGGCTGCGCCCTATGTTTCAGGGGCGGCGGCTTTGTTAAAGGCCCGTTATCCTCAATTAGGAGCCTCCGAAATTAAAGCCCGGCTTATGGCAACATCAGAACCCCTGGCGTCTCTCAAGGGCAAGATGGTGGCGGGCCGACTCAATTTACTTCGTGCTCTGGACGGAGATTTTACTCCGCCATCGGCACCATCAAGTTTATCTGTTGAAGCCATTGGTGCGACCTCATTGCGACTGAGCTGGCAAGAGTCTAACGATGCCAGGGGATTTGAAGTGCGCTTTGCCACACAACCAATTCAAAATGAACAAGATTGGAGTGAAGCCAGAACTGTAGCGTTGAGGGTTGCGACGACGAATGACACGGGTGCTGATGATTCGCGCGTTTTTGCCGGCCGCCGCCAAATCGAACTGCAGGGGATTCCGGTGAGTACCAATGGTTTTCTAGTGGTACGTTTGTACGATGCGCTGGGAAATCGAGGCGTCTTTTCAGAGAATATATCGTTTCAAATGAAGCCTGTTCGTGCACTTTACACGAATGATGGGAACTCCCTGACCGGTCTGGAGATTGAGGGCGATTGGGGCATTGAAAGTGTTCCGGGCGTTGGACCTGTGATCTCTGATAGCCCAAATGGAAACTACGGGTTTAACCGCGAAACCATGTTGCAGTTACCCACACTTAAGGTCACAGAGATGGATATGGTTTTATCCCTCAGAATGAAATATGATTTTGAGTTAGGTTATGATTTTGGAATGATCGAAGTATCAACCAATGACGGTGAAACCTGGCAGGTGGTGGCCGCTCTGACTGGAGCACAGGGGTGGGTGCAAAAAGATTATCCGTTACAAGGGTTTCTATCGAGAGCACGTGAGGTGATGATTCGCTTTCGCACGATGAGTGATCGCACAACGGCCAAAGATGGGTGGCATATGGCCAGCATCCACGTACTCCATTAAGATAATACAATGTTAGATAAACTAAAAAAGATTGCTAAAAAAGCTGGGCGCGAGGTCATTTATACGGCCCTTATCTTATTTTACTGATCTCGATTTTTATCCAAATCGCACGCAGCGCATGGAAATGGAACCATGTTGAGTGCCCTCGAAGTCAAAGTGGAGGGTGTCATTCGCTTGAGTTGCGCCGAGAATATATAAAAGAGGGTAGTAGTGATCGGGTGTTGGAACACTCATTCTTCCAGCTTCCGTCTTTAAATAGTCATTGGTGAGCGCACTGAAATTTCGCTTTTCCATCTGTTGCTTTGCCCAGGCATCGAACTCAAGAGCCCAATCAAAAGTCCTTGCATCGGGTTCCCACCTAATTTGGCGCAAGTTGTGAACGATATTCCCGCTTCCCACGATGAGAATGCCTTGCTGTCTCATGGTTTGGAGCTTTTGTCCGAGTTCAAAATGAAATTGACTTGGTTGAGACATATCAAGACTGAGCTGAACCACAGGAATATTCGCATTGGGATAGAGATGTTTTAGCACAGACCACGTACCATGATCTAAGCCCCATTCACTGTCATCGGCACTGATGGTCGGATTCTGAATACTGGTGCGAATCAGATCGGCCA
>JBILOD010000291.1:0-5513 GCA_044374645.1 Pseudobdellovibrionaceae bacterium
GGCCATGCTAGTTCCAGAAAGAGGTTGAATAGTGCTGCTTTGTTCTTTGCAATCCTGAAGTATTTTACCAGACTGTTTGTCGAGTTCAGCGATAGTGGTTGTGCCATTGACAAAATCCATACGGCTGGATTTACAATATTGGTAAGGAAATGGAGAGAGTATTTTCTCGCCCGGAGCAAAGACCAACGGGCTGCTGATCAGAGGAATATTTGTAAACTCTGAGGGGGACCAGTTTTTATTCACGGCACTGACACACAACATGTTACTCGCCTTAACACCGCATGGAAAGCTGTAACGGGTTTCTGAGTTTACCCAAGTTCCCTCGTTGCCCGCAGCGGCCACAAATATCATGTCTGGGTATTTATTGACCAGGATTTCAAATTTTTTAAAGAGTTCAATTTTGTGTTTAGCATCGTTTTCGCTCTCGGCAAAGGTGTGCCCTACCGAAAGATTCACCACTTTGGCGCCAGCGCTATGAGCTTTAGTAATGGCAGCCTCGAGAGAGTTATAAAAGTAATCGAGCGTGTTATGCAATTTGCCGTCGAGATTTTCCTGGTCGGGAAGAATCCGATAGGGAAGAAGTCCAATTCGAGCATCGTCGTAAGCAGCAAGGGCAGCTACATGGGTGCCATGGTAAATTGATTGGCTGTCTTCGTCTTCGTGGTGACGATGAGGGTGCAACCAGCGGGCTAGTTCAGGTTGTTTTTTAATAAGATGGGCAATGTTTTTTGTGAGTTGCTCGTCGGCCTTTTTTAAGTCCGTAGTCTTGTCGGTTTTATAGAGATGTTGAGTCCGTGCCAGATAAGGAAGTGGCCACGAGTCGTTACCCACAAAATCCCAGCCCGCACCGATGGCTTTATCTGAATCGTCGAGGTCATAGTGGACATGTTCTTGCAAGAGTGGATGATTGTAATCAACCCCAGAATCGATGATGGCGACCAAAATCTTGTGTTTCTGATTTGACGCTAAATAATTTTTATTCGTGGGAGGTGCATTAAAATAACCTTTCCACTCAGAGGGGATGACAGTTTGATTATGTGTTGCGCGACATCCGACGAATAGCAGGATTAAAGTGCTGGCGAGCACGAGGAATGTCGAGTTTTTTTGAGGTTTGAACATGAAAGTCGTCCTTTCGAGCGGGGTTTGTTGTAGTTACTCAATGTGTTGCCAGGATGGCGAGTACTTCGTCAGTCCAATGTAAAAAGAATAAGCTTGGAAAAAAAATGGGCCTTCTCTAAACTAAAACTATGAATAGCCTCAATCGACTTTTCGTAGGTATATTAAAGTATTTCATCGTGTCTGCAGTCGTGACAGCCATCAGTTTTATTGCGACGGTTTCGGTGGTGACAGGTAAGTTTCCCCCATCATGGAGCCAAATTAAGGGTGTCAAAAAGAATCTGGATGGATTCCTGGCGCTGAAAGATCAGCTCATGAATCAACAAGGTTTGTTGTTATTACAACAGCAGATGCAAAATATGGCACAGAACGGAAAAGGGGCGGGGAGTGTAGCTGCGGAAGGAATGATGGATTTTGGTTCTGCGACTAACGGCGACCCTGATCTCAGAGACATCGATGAACTTATGAATCATCGCCAAAACCAGGCAGCGATGTCGAAGGCCTTATCGGGCGAAGCTACATTTGCTTCTTCTCCGCCACCAGGTCAAGCGGCAGGCGCTGCCGCTACAGTCGAGGTGTCGCCGGAGTTGACGGAGCGGGTGCGCAAGCTCGAAGATCTTGTTGCAAGTTTGCACTCTCAGGTGCAGCGCCTGAATGCGCAATTGAATGCTGTCCAGCAAAGACCGCAAAGTCCTTCGCAACAAGCTCTGCCCCGACGTTGAAGGGTGATGATTATATTTTACAAAACTTCCCTCTGATGGCGCTCAATTGATAGCCCAAACAAGCGTGTTTTTATTGACCAAATCTATGGATGATAAGATTCTCGATAGCACGATCCAAATTAGGATCCTGTTTGCATTTTTTCATTTTGTCTAAAAGGTCTTCCATTGGTTCCGACATGGCGGAGTTTTTCATGTCGGGAAGGACCGCGCATCCAAGTCGTAGGTCGGGTTCCACTGCTAAATACTAAAGTTCTTTTTCGAGTCGCGCCCCAGAAAAACTATCGGGAAGGTGATATTGACGGTAAAATCCAGCGATAAGCTCCTCGAGCTCACCACGAGTCATGGCTGGTCCGCCACACTTTAATTCACTCTCCATTGACGACAGAATTCGCTGGAAATTAGGGTTCAACGAGTTTTTACTCCACTGCTCACACAGCCCCATCCATCCGGGGGCCTCGTGCTTGTAGAACGTTTCCCTCAAGTCACTGGTCAAGTTCGTATTTTTATTGAGAACCTTCTTCGCCGGGAGATCCAATCGCCCTACTAGGCTCACTGATTGAAGGTGAAGCTTTTCTTTTTGGGGTTAGATTCGGGTTCTCATCCATTCGAATTCGAGAGGTTCGCGCTTTGAATAAATTGACCTGACCCCGGTTTGGTGGAGGCAGTTTTGAGCATACAATAATCCTTTTGTGACCGGCTTTTGGCGGGATAAGAGGGCCCCTCTTTCCGCTTTATTATTCTTATCCATTCTGGACGCTACAGCTCAGTGTACTAAGCAAAGTTAGCCCACTTTTGGAATACCAACATGGCCAAACAGAATTTTTTCTCACAATAAATTTAATTTCCTTTACGGAATATCCAAATCTTTCTAAACTAAATTAAACTAAACTAAATTACATTAAAAATGGATCATATTACCAGCGACACGGAGGTCTCTATGAAATTAACCCTGGTCTTTTTAATTTCCATGGCAATTGTTCAACAAGTACGAGCCGTTGAGATATCAAATGAGAAAGTGGTCACGGCCACCAAATTCAATCTTGAGGAAGAATCTGAATTCAAGCCCTGGTCCATAAATATGGGAATATCAAACATCTCCACTCATACCTATAATTATTCGAGAGCGACCGGAAGCGGAGTGACTCTGAATCTTCAACGAGAGGTTGCTGATCAATTCGTACTTGGAATGGCCTACACGAACTACACCTTGAATGTGAAAAAAAACAACGACTATTTTCAATCACAAAATTATTCCGATATTCACTCCAACATGTTCGATACTTACGCCGAATTTAAACCGATTGAAATGGAAGTTTACGGAGGCGTTTACTTCGAAGCCGCAGTTAACGCTGGTATTAGCTATGATTCCGAAACTCAGATCAACCCGCTATTTTATGGTATTGGAGCCAGCCTAGATTTCAATCGGCAAATTGGCTTTAGAACCGATTTAAAAACCTATCTTTCCAAAGCGACCGCTAGCACGATGTCGCTGGTGGGTTACTTTTAAAGAATCAATACTTAATGTTTAGTCAGGTAAAGGAACTGGGGACGGAGCCCCAGCTGATCAGTTTCTAATTAGTTTTGTTCGGCAGCTGTAAATAGCATTCCAGAATGCATCCGACCTATCCAAACTTCGGAGTAATAGAAATTGGATGGAGTTGATTGAAGAGCCTCGTTCAAGTCATGCTCCGTCCCCGAAATTTCTAGTTTTTGACAACTGTCAAAAAGGAGATTGAAGTGATAAGTAAATTCAACGTTTATTTTAAAGGACCAACCATTTGAATGATATGATCGTTAACATCAAATCGATATTGTTTATCTTCGGATCGATAAGTGTAGTTCTTGCCGCAGGATCGATCGTCGCCAACAAAAAATGTCTCTGGGTCGGCCTTCGCAATAATTTTATTACCGCTATACACATGGTCTTTGTCTTTGGCATACCAAACGTTTTGAAAGGGTGCTGTAAAGCTCGCGACATCGACTTTTTCAAGAGTCATTTCCATATGGTAAACGTGATTGAGGTCTTTTTCGTACCGGTCATTTAATTGAACAAAAGTTGAGGCATCCGCATTGGCAATGGGTTCATCGTAAAAATAGACACGTTTGGAGTCCTTGGTATAAGCCGACTCACTCTCAGTGCTTAGAAGCTGAAAAGTCCCAGGGTCGGCGTTGTCGATGCCACCTGATTTGTCGGGAGTGTTGATATAAACCTTTTTGTTGTCCTTAGAGTAAATCGAATTAAGCACGATGAGGTTTGTGGACGGTAGGGTAGAGGTTTTGGTTTTAGCCCCAGTGTTAGTGATCCAAGGGATCGTGGCCAATTCGAGTTTCCCATTTCTGATTTCGATCGAACTGGGCCGTTGATCCATTTTTGGATTGCAATAAAATCACTGATATTGGTTTTGAACTCCACCTTGGCGGAAGACAAAGACAAGAGAGGGGTTGATAACACCATGATAACAATAAAGATTTGATTCATATTCAAAAGGGTATTGAACCCATGGGAGAGAGTCAACGCACAAAATAGGTTTGGTTCGGCGGTGCCGAGGTCAGAGCGTGCTTGGCTGAGGTAATTAGGCACAAGGCCTGATGCGTTTAATGGAGTAAAATAGGAACTGAGGGTCAAAGAAAATTTTTGGAGTTAACCTACTTCACTCTTTGGGATAATCAATACTCAGTGCGGGTGGCATATATGAAAACAAAAGCATTCCAAAGCAGCCAATTGTTTTATGCTAATCCAAAATGGACGTCGAAACAAGTACATGAGCTGAGACGTTTTGTAAGGCACAAAAAAGTCGGAATGGGGCTATTTCGGCGTGAACATCCAAAGTTGTACCAAGTGCGAAAATTGAGAAAGGCAAGGCGAGCCTTAGCTCGGTTGTTGTCAGATTTGAGTGCTGTTCAGGATTTGGATGTCATGCTTAAGACCCTTCGATCGATGGGCGGGCTCACTGCCCAAATGTGTTCGGTATCAATAGTTAATGGTAGTGATTCATGGGATTATATTTTAAAACAGGTCAACGAACGATTGAATATTTTTATCTACAATCAGGATAAACAAACATTGACAGAAAATCTTGTGGCTTTTTAGATCTTTTGGGCTGCATTAACTGCCTTTTGGAAGTTTGGTAAAATGTGTGAAAATAAGCCGAAGGGTTTTCCTAAGTCAGAGGGTTGGATTGAAGTACCTCAATTTTAGAAGAATTTCGACAGGCTTTTTCAAGTCGATAGATTTTTAACTTGAGGATTGATCGACCTATTTATTGGTAGAGGCCGGAGTCCGTTCTGCCCATTGACACCAGTTTATTTTTTGTTTTGTGCCGCCATGGTACTCGTATGCCAGTCGATTTTTTAACAAAACAGATTTTATCGATTTTCCGTCCGCGGTTACATCTGCTAGGATTCGAAAGTATTTGTCTCTTTGAATGTTTTCTAAATCGACGCGTTTGGACGTTTTTAATAAATTCGCTACTAGCCTTTGAGCCGCTCGTCCCGCATTTTTCTCGCAAATATCAGACGTTTTTATTTCGGGGGTATCGATGCCATTGATTCGCACTGAAACCTTTTCGCCTAACAATGGATGCACACCAGGAATATTTACGGTTATTGTATCTCCATCATAATTTCCAATGATTTGAACGCACCTAAAACTATTTGTATCGTGCAAACAGGTGC
>JBILOD010000440.1:0-3830 GCA_044374645.1 Pseudobdellovibrionaceae bacterium
CATCGGCTAAACAAACTGTTCGCCGACCAACTAGTAGAAGCTTGAACGACGTGATACCATTTCTGATTCTTCATCCAACGGAAGTTGGATGTTCTCTAGCAATTGTGGTGAGTTCAGTAAAATTTCTCCACCTTTCGCAATGGTAGTCAGTGGGTCAGCAGACCGACGAACTTGAATGCGAATTTCATCTTGAATGCGACGTTCGAGGTTTCGTAGCAGGCAGCCCCCACCAGTGATGACAACGCCACTGTCGATAATGTCAGACAAAAGTTCAGGTGGCGTATTTTCGAGAGCTTTCTTTATTCCAAAAATCAAATCGCCAATACAATCCTTGATAGCTTGGGCAATATCTTTTGAATTCACTTCTAAATCCATGGGGAGCCCAGATGTGGCATTCCGGGCCTGAACTTTGCGGGAGAGAACTTCTTTTTCAGGCAAGGCAGAACCAATTTCGATCTTGAGTTCTTCAGCAGTAATTTCGGATATAATCGCATTTCGATTCTTTTTGACCCACAGAATGATGGCTTCATTGAATTGTTGTCCCCCAATCCGCAAGGTTTGGCAGTAAACAATATCGGATAATGCAATAATCGCCACCTCTGAAGTTCCACCACCAAAATCAATAATCATTTGGCCGCGGGGCTCTTGAATAGGCAACTCTGCACCTATAGCTGCAACCATAGGCTCTTCAACAAGAATAACATCTCGGGCGCCCGCGGATCGACCAGCATGGATTACGGCCTCTTTTTCAATTTTTTTAATGCCGTGAGGAATGGAAACAATAATGCGGGGACGAGATAGCCAATGTAAAATTCCAGGTCGCGAAAGGAAGTGTCGGAGCATGCTTTCGGTCGTTTCAACATCAGCGATGACGCCTTCTTTTAGAGGGCGACCCAAAAATAGGTTTCCGGGGGTTTTCTGAACTTGTTCAATGGCTTCATTGCCGACAGAAACGATATTCTTTTTCCCATGCCGGCCCGTGGTATATGCAATAACAGAGGGCTCATTAATGATAAGTCCCCGTCCGCGAACCACGAGTTTTGTGTTCACGGTTCCAAGATCAATATAAATATCAGGTTGTCCAGAGGATCTAAAAAGCGAAAGCACCATATCTTTGATTACTCCATTAATCTAAAGCACTTCTACTCTCCGTCAGATTCCATTTCTGAAGGTTCAAAATAGAAACTTATAAAAACTGAGGCATATGAAAAACCATCTTTAATGGTTGAGCCACCTTCAAATCCAATCTGCATATCGGGAGAATTCGCAAGTGTAAGTTCGGTGCCAAACACAGCGTGAAGTGGGGTGGTTGATGTGCTTTTATACATGCTGACACTGAGGGGGATTGAGAGATAGGGCGTCCAACGATTTTGGTTAATGACATAGGTCTTGCTAATCAAAGGCATAAATCGAATTGAAAGTACGTTGGAGCCTTTGTCGCTGGCGAAAATAGTGCCCACTTTATAGCCGATAGCGGGCTGGTTTTCAAAGTCAGGATAGGGAATCGATTTATAAAAGAAGTCGAAGTGGGTACCGTCTTCGCCCGCACCCAAAGACACTCGAAGTTGAGACGAATCAGTCACTCCCGCATCAAAGTGAGCAGTAATATTGAAATGACCCATTTGGGGTTCAAGAATCAGCCGATACTGATCTTTTGGTACTAACTCACCTGAGTCGGCATTCGTGAAGTAAGCCTGAGCAAGATTTGGAGTCACAGATAAACCAACATAAACAAAAAACATTAATAATAAGTGATTCATGATGATTGGGCCCTTCTGCTGATCAGAGTTCATTTTGCAAATTTCTTCGCGCATTGACAAGTAAACCCTGAGAACAAATTTTCTGACACAGATGTTAATGAAACTCGAACTGGTTTCGATCATTCAAATGGTATGTGTTTGCACAAAAAGGTTGCTGTGGAGATGAAATCTCATTAAACCTCGAACTATGAACAAACTCTCTTTATCTCTCTGTGTTATAACTCTAAATGAAGAAACCAACATAAGACGGTGTCTTTCCTCTGTGCCTTTTGCCTTGGATATAGTGGTGTTGGATAGTGGGAGTACTGATAACACTAAAAATATAGCCCAAAGTCTTGGAGCTCGGGTCTTCGATGAACCTTGGCGAGGATTTGGACCTCAAAAACAGCGTTCAGTGGAACTTGCGCAAAATGATTGGGTCTTATGTTTGGATGCCGATGAAGAACTCAGTTCAGAACTACAGGGAGAAATCTATCATCTGTTAAGCTCGAGTTCTTTGTCTTATAATGGTTATCGAATCCCGCGGAGATCTTTTCACTTAGGTCGATGGCTTTATTTTGGTGGTTGGTATCCCGATTACCAGACCAGGTTGTTTTCCCGTTCCAGACTCCAATGGTCCGACGATGCTCTTCATGAATCGGTGAAGGGTGAGAATATCGGAACTCTGGATGCGCATTTGAATCATTACCCCTTTGAGGATTTAGCCGATCAAGTTCAGACTAATAATAAGTATTCAACGATCGGTGCTGAAACGATGCTCAAGTCCGGCAAAAAGGTGTATTTTTGGCACCTGGTAATAAAACCTTGGGTTAAATTTGTAGAACTTTATATTTTTAAGAAGGGTTTTCGCGATGGCGTCCCGGGACTGATTGTGGCGGTTGGTGGTGCCTATTCTTATTTTTTGAGGTTTGCTAAAATGTGGGAGAAAACCTATCTTTCAAAAGATGCTCCTCCCACCAATCCACCTACGGTTAAAGGGGCCTAAACCTCTTTAAAAATCTTTGTGGCAATTTTATCTGCAATTTCATAAAACGCTTTGGCTTCAACACCATTGGGATTTGCCTCTACAATCGGAATTCCAGCTTCACAGGAAAGACTCACTGAAGGATTGAAGGGTATTTCACCGAGTTTAGGAATCTTTTTAGCACCGAGATAGCTATCCAATTCTCCTTTAGGGTAGAGTTGCATGCGTTCGCCATTGGTGGGATTGACCATATATGACATATTCTCGATCAAGCCAAGATTTGGGATCTGAACCCGTTCAAACATGTCGATCGACTTTTTAGCATCAATAAAAGCAATGTTTTGTGGTGTAGAGACAACTACTACGCCGGTTAGTGGAACTTTTTGAGCTAGACTCAATTGAATATCGCCAGTTCCCGGTGGCAAATCAATCACCAAAACATCCAGCGGCGCCCATTGAACATCACGAAGGAATTGGTCGATAGCTTTAAAAAGCATGGGGCCTCGCCAAACGACAGCGGCAGATTCATCCACCAAGTAACCGATACTCATCAATTTAAGACCATAGCGAACAATAGGTTCAATTTTACCTTCAGAATTCACGGTGGGTTTTTGATTTAATGTTCCCATCATGCGGGGTAGGCTCGGGCCGTATATGTCAGCATCGAGTAGGCCAACTTTATATTTCTGCCCAAGCGCCAAGGCAAGATTGGTTGCCACCGTGCTTTTGCCTACGCCCCCTTTGCCAGAACTCACAGCGATGATTTTTTGAACACCAGGAATGGATTTTTGCTGATCGAACGGATTATTCATAAAGGCTTCCCCCAACTAAAGGTATAGTGGGGTTCTGTCTACAATAGATCAGGTCTAACTACCAAGGTGAATTTTGAAAACTTGCTATTTTGGGGCTGCCATCGTCTAATGAAAACACAGTGACGCACGAACAGTTTTTAATTCTCAATATTGTATTGGTTGGGTTCTTTGCACTTCTATTTTTGTGGGGACGGCGAACGCCTCGTCAGCCTTCTAACTTAAAGGTGACCTATTCTGAAGTTCCATTGCGTAATCAATCTAAAGCACTGCAAAAGCCAAGTCAAAAGTCCTTAG
>JBILOD010000293.1:0-5466 GCA_044374645.1 Pseudobdellovibrionaceae bacterium
CTAAATGATTTTTTTGTTCGAAAAAGGCCAATGTTTCCGTTTATACTCTTCAAAATCTGTGCGTCGTCCAGCAATGAATAAAGAGGGCTTAGAAATTTGTTTCTTTCCTCTAGGGTTTGTGCAACATGAAGAAATTCGTAAGCTTCATTCAATGTTTCCATGAGCTGAGATTTTAGGTCACTCAGGTCTCCACGATTGACGAGATACGCAGTCAAATGGATTCCTTCTGTGGACTCTAGTATTGATTTAAGTACCATTTTTTTATCGGTGATCATACGGCCTCCTGACTTTGGTTTGAAAAGTAAATGGGTATATTGATGAAATTTCTCTGATTTTGGTAAAGCTCTGAGACAGGTGTAGCTCCTGTAATGTAAGTTGTCAGATCACGAATCAGTGTATCTTTATCATCGACCAACACCTCCATTATGTGTCTCATGCTCACGATAGCAATTGGCTGACCATTTTCAATGACAGGCAGATGGCGAACTCGAACTCGTGACATAATTTGTAAGCACTCTTCAAGGGTGAATGTTTGTTCTGCATAGTAGACCCTTGACGTCATTACTGATTCCACCTTTGCCGATAAGGAAAGGTCTCTTCGAAGTGCCGCTCGGGCAAAGTCTTTCTCCGTAAAAATTCCTTTGAGGCGATGGTTCTCGGTGACCATTAAGGCACTAGAATTCGTGGATTCAAGAACCTCCAGAGCCTTAAGAATTGAACTTTTGGGGTCAATACTAACGAACTCAGTGAGTCCTCTTTGTTTGATCAAGTCTCTGAGTTGTCTTTTCATAAAAAACTCCTCCATTAAGTGTTGTTTCGAGCTTCGTGCTCTTCACATCTATGACTTTAAGGAGTTTCTTTGAATCGCGAAAATAGATAAATGTAAATAAAAATAGTGTTTAAATCAATTCACCGATAGAGCTATTAAAGGGAGTTAAGAATCAATCAACCGTATTAGAACGTTCGAGCAAGATCGGAGCGTACACTTCAGCATTGGATCTTTCGGCGCCAATGGGTTGCTCATTCTGAAACCAGTGCCCGTTCGTAAAGTGGAGAGTGACAGGCTCTCCCTCACGCCAACGCACACCTGATTTTAGCGCCTCGGGATCTAAATCAATCGAGTATGATTTTTCGTTATGGGAGTAACGTACACTGATATGGTCTTGATTGACCATGGAGACGACGCCCGGTTCGGCGAACGTTTGTATACCCCAGATTAATGCGCCCGCCGTAATGGCAGCGACTGTTGCAGAGCCAATCTTGATCCATGCCTTTATGGGTTGGGTTGAATTTGTGGAGCGATAGCGATTCAAGCTATTGGCAAGGTGCTCTCGCAATGACTCCTGGTCGAAGCTGTCGTTGCTACTCTGACTTGGGTAGGGGTAGCGCTCGTCTCCAGAAGAATAACGATCCTCTGAAGAATAGCGGTCAGCCAAAGGAGCAGGATTCTCCTCAGGAGTAGAAGCTATTGGAGTCTCGACACTGGATTGCTCGTCGAGTGGAATAGTTGTGGAAGGTACTGCGGCTATACGGACTGACTTCGGAGGTAAGGATGTTCCGACCCACGCCGGATTCAAGACATAGAATTTGTTGTTTTCATTTTTAGTTTCTGGATCTCTGATAAGTTCGGTGTCATGAACCTTACCACAGTTCGAACAGCGTATTTGACCATCATCATCAGGTACAGCAGGCGTTTCGATTCCGCATCCCTTGCCTCTGCAGACAAAAGTGCCACCCCAGTACTTTTGCCCCGGAGGCACCTCAACCCACCCTCTGAGGGCAATATTGCAAGCGTTAGGGCTACCGAGGTTTGTTTGGGCAAAACCGACCAAGCTAAGGTTGAAACTAATAAAAGCCAGTAGAATATTAAAGGTGAGGGTCTTCATTATTTTGGTTCCTCCGTAACTAAATTGCGTTCGAGCATAATTTCAGTGGAATTTAATCGGTAGATGGCTGGCCAAAGCAGTTGATGCCGTGCATTTTCGCGGTCATTGAGGTTTACGAGAAGTTTGTTTCGATGATCGAAATTTCTCTCCAATTTAGCCATAAACTTTGATTTGTTTTCGCGATACAAGGATGGATTCACATTGTAGGCTACCTTTGCAAAACCATCGAGGTAACTCTGGATACTCCGACCTAAACTCCAGTTACCTAGGTACGGGATTTTAGAAGCATAGAAATCTGTTGCTGCGGCAATATTACTGGCCAGGAGAACCGTTTGATCGGAACGATGTTGGTTGACAAATTCGTCTAATTTTTTAAAGAAAATCCAACGTTTTTCATCGGGAGGAGTGCCACCCACATCAAAAAACACCTCTTCGCGATCAATTTCGGAGATGGCTTGGTAGATTAAGGCATCTTGCACCATAAAACCTAATTTGGAGTTTTTAAGGTCAAAAAGATTGGATTTGGCCATGAGAAACACGGGATCTAAAGCAAGCAGAACCGCCCTCTGAATCTCTTCGGAGTCGATTTGATTAGGATCGTGAACATCGTTTCCATCGAGAGGCAACGTCAGCGCTAAGCCTCCACCAGGCGTTAAGGTACGGCCAATTTGGACCAGGCCGATGTCATAGGTTGTGGAATACCAGTTCTCCTCTTTTTGTGAAGGCTGAAAGTAAGATGAAAAAGTATACTTATCTTTGGGATTCATATTCTGCAAATAAGCGTTCCACTGTATAACCTGTTGATCTAAATCTTTTTTACTTGGCATGTCCCAGAAATAGTAGGTCTTTACAAAATTCATCGTTAAAGCGTCACCGATCTTTTCAGGAAGCTCACGCTCGGTGGGATGGGTGCCACTCTCAAGGATCATGTGACCGGTTCTGTTAGTGGGTATCACCAATTGAGTGAGGAGCTTATTGAGATCATTTTTTGAGCCCCCGACAACTAAGAAGCGGGCATTTGATTGAGCTGCCGCTTCTAAAAATTCATCCCGGGCAAGCTTTTGGGCAACGGCGCCATTCCCAGATTCACTCTCATTGAGGATCACCATGGTTTTATCTTTGAGATAGCGTTTGAAGTTCGTGCTTGTGCCTTCAAAGTCTTTGGCCAGAGAAAGGTAGCCGTAATAACTGATGTCCCAAACGGCAATTTTGAGGTTCAATTTCTTAAAGACCTCTTGCCAAGCCACGAACTCATTGCGCTGAGTTTTCGAATGAGTGACCAAGACAACATCGGCCTCAGATTGGGGATTAAAGGTCTGAGCGATACGCAAGGTACGGTTTTTAACTTGAATTTTTCTGGGACCGGCATTGGGATCCATTCCCAATCCTAGATTGGTTCGAACGTTTAACTCAGTGTAGGGAAGAACTTCAGCGGGTACATGGAGTGAACCAGTCATGCGGAGTTCTTGGCCTGCTTTAAGGGTTAGGATTTCGCGAATATAGGATTGGGCAATTTGTATAGATTGGCCCTGATCATCTTTGAACGCAAAAGGCATATTAGCCGCAAGTCCTCCATTGGTTTCCATATGGATTTGAATCATTCGTGCAAGCTCGGATTCGCCACCGAAGTCGCGACCCGATATGTTTTTAACAACCCAGACCACCGGACGATCTTCGTTGGCGGCAGCGGATATCGGAAAGTCAAAGCGAGTGAGTTCAATAGGATAGGTGATTTCGATGGTTCGGGCACTGGTAAAGTTGGGAATGGCCCGATCCACCACAGTGACGTTATTATCAATTTGAACGCCATCTTTGTCGGCCCAACGGTCTTCGATTCCCATGGGGTTCGTATCGAGAATGGTTAAAGGGAGAGAGCCGGGAACATTATAGGTGGAATGCCCTTCAATTTGCGGTAGCTCAATAGAAATAGGCTCAGCCATGATGTAGCGGCTCGAGCGTAAAAATAAACTGAGTTTGGACTTTCCGGCCGGTGAGGGAACCCCGTCGCCATTTTTAACCACCATATTTTCAACAAATAGTTTTTCGCCAGGCTCGATGATACCATCTTTATTGGCATCTCGGATTTTGAAACTGGCCACGGATAAAGTAAATTTGTTTTTATAAGAAGTAACACTTCCCTGGGCATTTTCTACTAGGTAGACACAACTCCCGGCACGTCCACTTTGACCTGCTTGAATGTTTCCATGGCCGTCGCTGCCATTAAAGCCGCTCGAGCCATTCATTCCTCCGGAATTAGAGTGATGGACCGTGCGGTACTTTGGACTGCAGCTTCTTGAGGTGGAGTATGAACCATTACTATTGCGAAAACTTGTGGTGGTGCAGCTCTCACCATCATAAACGCTTTCAGACCAGGAGTAGGAACTACCGCCTGGCCCACCATGTCCTCCAGTGCCGCCCTGTCCGTTGCGGCCTGCATTTCCTCCCGCACCGGGCGAGGTATCACAAGTGAATGCAAGAAACAGGTGAGTCTCATCAATTTTAACTTTGGCTTTAACGTTTCCACCATTGCCTCCAGCAGAACCAGGAGTACCCTTACCACCGTCACCTGCATTACAGCCATTTCCGCCACTGGTGCCTGATGAGTATTGAGTAGCATCGCGGCCACGGGAACCATTGCATCCGCCCTCACCATTCCCACCAACACCGCCGTGTCCGCCACCGCCTCCGTGGGCATCCGCTGTAACAAGGGATGATCCATCAAGAGTGAGCGAAGCGTTTCTTCCGGCCCCTCTAACGGTACCAGAAATCACCATGACGGCTTTGTTTGTTGTGGTCGTAATTTGATTGAGATTGACATTGATATCGCCCCCATCAGTTCCCTCCGTAGAATTGCTCGCATCGCCACCATCCCTTCCGGTTCCAAAGCTGGATCCAGGAGAGGTGTTATAACTCGTACCATGCGTGGCATCTTTTCCATCGGCACCCGTAGCATCCAGATAAATCGTTTCGGCCCAAAGGGGGCCACTTGCGAGTAGGACTCCGATACTGATGAGGCTCAAAAGTTTCATAAAATGACTCTCCATAATAAGGTACCTGCTGTGTAACGAGCAATATTGAGGCCGATTAATTGGCTGGAAGGTTGTTTCGACTCAGTTTGGATAAGTCTTCGATATAACGTATAAAATATATTTTATTTAGCAAGTGACTCCTTAACGGCGAATAGGGGGCAAGGAAGATCAGGATGGGACGACCTTCAATTCTATTTTCACTTGTAGATTTTTTCACGGAGTTCCGAATGGCAGAAGAGGTAGATCAGAAAATGCGGCGAGGTCGTTCTGATCTAGTGTTTCAAATTCTTTCAAGGGCTTGTTGAATGTACTGAAACTGGAGTCGGGTGGCTTTGACCATGGACGCATCAGAGTCTCCAATTTCGTAGAGGCCAAAATCATAAAGCAAGACTCTACCGTCGGCCAATAACATGAGCTGGGGATCAAGAACTGAAACCTTGTTCTGGTAGAGAAACTCGCTGATAAGTTTTAAATTTTCACTCCAATTCGATTTACAATCGGGACAGCGCTTTAGAGCGACTCTCAATGTGGGAGTCACAATACGAAAAGTA
>JBILOD010000294.1:0-5455 GCA_044374645.1 Pseudobdellovibrionaceae bacterium
AGAAAAACTGGCCTTATTCCACAAACTAAACGATGAGTATAATGAAGCCATCAGAAGGAAACCTTCATGACGAAAACCTGTATCAAAAAGAGTCATTTTGGTAACAGGAATTATTCAGGCAACACGAACCCTATTCATACGACTCGCACTTTCACTCTTAACGACTCTACTAGGTGGTGTTGCCCAGGCAACTATTGAGACCATTAATTTTGACGGGGATGACTTCAATGTTCACACCGATCATGGAACCGAGTTTCCAAGACCGATTCTCAATCCCTTATCACCAGGTGACCCTGGAGTTTTGGCATTCGATGGGGTACTTGAGGATGACAATCGGACGTCAATAGCTAGCGCCGGGTGGATTTATCCTAAGTTCGAATCTATGACATGTGGTTTTGACCAAGTGGCTGGATGCTTAATCGAGGAGACCCCATGCGAGGCAACCACTGGTATTCTCCGCACCGATTCCAAACTAATGTGGACCTTTGATCAATTTCGTATGGAAGTAATGTTCAATTCCTGGAACTTCAAAGGAGCTTGAGGTTGGGCTGCGTTGGAATGGAACTTCAAATGAGAACCGGTGCTAGTGGGTGATTGGCCGGTCTGGCCGTACCAAGATGGATTAGGAACTAAATGCGTTGGGTAAATTAGGTACAATTCTTGAATTCCTTCTCAACGCCAATCATTGACGTTTTTTTTAGATAGCCTTCGAAGATACGTCGGGTTGTTTTTTGTGTTGGGAATTCCGGCACTTAACTTAGTACAATGCTCTGTGAGGGCGCGGACAGGAGATCAGATTGCGACGACACTATAGTGTTAAACTCTTTTACGCTCTGACGTTTTTCGGATTTTGCGCTCCGATGGGGGTGCGCGCTGGTTTACCGCCATCGGCACCATATCTAGGCGCCATCGTTGTTGATGGGAATGATTTTAAAGCTCCCCCTGCACCCAAATTTTCAAAAGCCCAGTTTCTAAATGCGCTTGAGGAAGGGCTTAAGAGGGAGGATGAATTTCAATTCATCCAAACTGAGGCTGACCGTCTCGGCGTTAAAGTTTATTTGTTTGGTGGTACAGCCGCCGCCTTTGCTCATTACGTAAAGTGGGACTTGGTGCGCCAACTTGGCGACGAACGGCTCTTTCCCGATCGATTCGACTATCGGTATGTGAATATTTATCGTTCGACGCAGGATCTTGATATTGTGGTGGATGGGCCGGACAGCGCCATCGTGGATTTACAGAACCGTTTGGCAAAGGAATATCCGTATTTGCAAGGATCCAAAGGGAATAAAAGCTCTTGGGAGGTTCGTTCTTTGCGCGAGACAAAGGGAGAGAAGATTGCTCTTCTCGATAATCCTGATTTTTTGAACCAGCACACGGATTCTCAATCCGTGGGGATGATTGAAATCACAAAAAAAGCTGACCTCAACAAACGAGTTCGGGACCTCCGCGATTGGGAGCGAATGGACGATAACAACTTTCTCAAGGATGTTTTGGAAAGTAAGATTCATTTTTACTTTTCAGAGAAACATGAAAGCACTCGTTTTTTTATTGAGGGTCGAAATCCTCCGATTGTGGCTGTGATTCGTTATTTTATAAAGGTGTTTCAGCTTGATCTAAACGTGCGCCCCGAAGATGAACCACTCATCCATAGAATCATTGATAGTTTTGAGCCCAAAAGTGTCGAAGAAGTTCCTTATTTGCGAGCTTGGTTCGCTAATAACGTTCCTAAGCTCCTTCAAAATGCGATCGATGTTGAGAACGCTGTCAAGGTACTGGATCGGTTTAACCTGCGTGAAAAACTCGATCGAGTGGCGGCCGATCAGACTCAAGGCAGTATCTCTTGGTGGATGCATAAACAACCGCTGATGAGCTTTCCCTTAGACCAACCAGGCCAAAGAGCCTTGATCCCCTCCCTCTCCGTTCGGAAAAAAGATTTACCAGCTATTGGGGTAACGGCAGGTGAAATGGATCTAAAAGTAGTGTCTCATGAGACAACATCCTATTTGGTTTACGAAGCGATCACTCGTTCGCACAAGGGATTGCCGAATGTGTTCATTTCACGCCATGGGCATGATGGGGAGACCGCCGCATTTGGAGATGGTTTTTACACTAAGCCAGGAACCAGTTCTGGATACCGGGGTTCAGGTTTCACAGTTCGATTTCGTGTGGACCCTCATGCTCGAGAAGGTGTTGATTTTGAACGGGTGAACCATGGAGCGTATTTGTTGATTCACAATCGTTCGATGTTGACGGTGATCCCTGAAAATCTCCAGATGGACCTAATTGGGTATTATTCGATGTTGGCATCCCAAGAACAGCTATCTAAAGATGACCTTGGCGTCTTTCATCGCTTGCGATTTTCACTGCGACCCCGGTTTGCTCATCCGCAACCACACGAATCGGAATTTCTAGAGGCCCAGTCGACCGATTTTTTGTTGAATGTTTTAGGGAAGGATTTTACCCCCGAGGGGTTTGGACTCATCCTCAGATTGCTTGGACAGAGAAAACTGGAAGCCCGACAGGTCATTTTGGTGGATTCTTCCATTCGCATTTTTCAAGGATCCCAGAGCGGGGCGGCATCTGATGTTATTGCTAAGTTAAATATCCCAGCACTTAGGGATAGTTTGCGACGACAATTTTTAGAGGGTGCTCCTCGGTTTGAGGATTTCCAAATGATTTATGCTCAGGGACTCTTTGAAGATCACGATGTGGAGTACCTGCAAGGAGCGCTACCGTTTTTGTCTACAGCACCTCTGTTATTAAAATTTCTGAATCATTGGCAGTCGAATGGAAAATCATTGAAACAGACTGGAGCACCAATGAGAAACTTGTTGGTGAAGCTGGGACATCGCTTTTACTCATTCTCGCCCAATGAAGAGCAGGTCTGGGCATTTGCGAATTCCATCGGTAATAAGGGCTTGGCACTTGCGCTTGCGGCCTATCATTATGAAGATCCCTTGGTGTTGGGGGCTTCGATGGGATCAGTCCTAAGCGATGCTCTGTCGTCGAAAAGAGTTGTAGAGTACGTTCCTTCAACGAAGAGGGTGATTCGATTTTGGTACCATCAACGAGAACGATTTTTGAGCACAGCCCTCACATTGATGGATTTGTGGGAGATTGCAGATAAATTACCTCTGGCGGAGGTGCAAATCGACTTGTTAAAATACGCCCTTGATCATCGACTTTTGCGTCGGCGCTCGGATGTGATGAAATTAGCCCTCGTACTGGTGGGCGGGGAGAGGCTGGATGCCACTTCACGTTTAGCCTACGGACAAATCATTGATCAATTGGTGAGTCATTTTTTGGGGATGCGACCTTCGATGCCAGAGCTGAGTCAGTTTTCGGGTCTTCCAATCTTTACGATGGCGCAACGAGAACGAATCCTTGGTCAGACGGAGTTTCAAATTAAGTCTGTTGGCGACTTGATCGAACACCTCTGGCTGATTTCAGATAAACAAATCAGAAATAAAATGCTCATCGCCCATTCAGAGTGGCTACAAATGGAGGGTATGGGACGAGGAACCGTAGCGCAATTACTAAATATTCTAGATTATAGAGAGGCTTCGTTACTGGTATTGGAAAAGGCCTCCGCCGTACTGCTGAAGGAGGACCCTGCCTTTTTACTGAGTCTTTTGGAACAAGATTTGAAGCGTTATGTGAATAGCCATCCCGATATCTTTGATAAGATTTGGCTGCAAGCCTTTCCGGCTTTGCTCAAGTTAGGGCCATTAAAGCCAGACATGTTCTGGATGTATTCTCAGACGATTCCATCGGTTCGCTGTTATCGCGTCTTTTTAGAGCTATACCTTGAGAGTCTCAATACGTTTGAATTGCTTGAACATGTAAGTTTGATTGATTTGCGGCAGGTTGGAAAATCGGTCAATCCACCATCAAAGGCCACCCTGGAAATGATGGGTGCCATCACCGACGAATTGCTCTTGGCTCATTTGGAGCGTCTTGCAAAGGGGCCCCAACAAGCCAACCAGGTTGATGTAGGGCTTGGACTTGCGACGGTTGTTGCTTCTCATATGTTGAACCCGAAATCGATGATGAGAGCCTTTAAAATTTTCTTCGAGGCCGGATTGCCAATGGGTGGGAGTCGATTTACTGGGATTGCTCCCAAGAGCTCCTTATGGGCTTACATTAGACTGCACAACGATGAACACCAAGCTGCGATTCATGAGAATTTGATTTATTTCCTACTGACCCAGGCTGAAATGTTCAGGCGCCATTCGAATCAATTTTCCGCGTCTGTCTTTGAGAGCATCCTTAGGTTTCTTACAAGTAATGTGGGCTTTGTTTCGTTGGATCAATTGCGTGAAGATTTAAAGTTGGAGAAGTCTCTCATCCGTTACTACCTTTTATTGGGGATCAAGAATCTCCATACCCGCAGTAATGATCAGGGCGGAGATAATCCATTGGTTGATTTTCGTGGATTGGTGAGATCCGCCGAACAATCTCGCACAGCGATTTTTTCGAATCAATGGGTACGAATGATTGTTTCACAATATGAGGCCTATGCTAGAGGCGAGGCCGTTGGCTATCAGGAGCAGAGAGAAACTCAGCTCGATCGCGAAATTGATGCTGCATACTTGGAGCTTCAGGAATTGGTCGCAACTCTGGATTGGCTCAAGGAAAAGACGAGTTATCTCGATGACAGTGACCGCGTTGGGCGCTGTGAGCAGGTATTGCAGGCTAAAGGTAAATAAAAGGTATAGAATAAGGACGAATTTATGAATATGCTTTATTTCAGATTGAATTTCATCAGGTTGTGGACTTTAATCCTCGTGTATTCCTGCGCTGGCTTTGGTGCTGATTTTCCGCCGTCGAATTCCAATTCGCCTTCCTCTTCGATATCCTCTCTAAAGACAGGTGAAGTGATTTTAGGATCTTCTCCGGAGGGTTTGGCGTCTCAGGTTCCATTACTATCCCTGTCAGCTGAAGAGTTAAAGATAGCTATCGCGAGATCAATCCCCCGTGTGGAAGAATTTGCCTTCATTCAGAATGAAGCTTCGCGCCTTGGTGTTCGCGTTTATCTGTTTGGTGGTACGGCGGCCGCTTTTGCCCATTATGTGAAGTGGGATCTATTACGTCAAAAAGGCGACACTCGATTCTTTCCCCATCGCTTTGATTATAGTTATATCAACATTTATCGGTCAACCCAGGATCTAGACATTGTCGTTGATGGTCCGATGACGGCGATCGAATCCTTGCAAAAGAGTTTGTCCACGCACTTTCCTTATCTCCAGGGTTCAAAGGGAAGCAAGTCCTCCTGGGAAGTGCGATCTTTAGGTGAAAGTCATGGAACTAAGATCGCACTTCTCAATAATCCAGATTTTCTGAATCAACACACAGACTCCCAATCGGTCGGAATGATTGAACTGACGGGGAAGACAAATGCTCATTCGATTGTTCGTGATTTGCGCGATTGGAATCAATCGCAAAATCCCCAATT
>JBILOD010000295.1:0-5420 GCA_044374645.1 Pseudobdellovibrionaceae bacterium
TGGTGGCACCCCTCTGCGCAAAAGTTCTAGGTGCACGTAGGTCGCCCGTCCAAAACAAAAGCCGATTTTGCGGTGAGGATCATATTTGATAAGGGCTTCATCGCCAACAACAGGATGAGACAAGATGGATCGGCGGACCTCTTCGGCACTAGTTCTGGTGAAATGAGAAACAACGCCTTTTGGAAAGGCGGAAATAATGTCCCGATTTTTCTGTAGAAGGATATTTTTGAGAGATGTTTTTCGTTCTTCATCTGTTAAGTTTTTTGACAGAGATAATTTCGCAGATTCCAGTTCTTGATCGCGAAGGAGATACAGGTTCACCTCAATATTTGAGGTAGAAGCGTTCGTAGTGGCAGCTGTAGGATACTCTTGGACCTTCGCACTTTCTGCGAAGCTACCTTGGCAACCTAGGATTAGCATCAAAATTGAGATAAAATACATAGTTTCAATAGGAAGCAAATGGCGTGCCCAAAGTGGACAGGCCGAATTGAATTAATGAGAGTGCTCCGAAGGAGGTTTTTTACAGGAGCTCGCCCAGATTGGCCAATTCTCCCGATGAAAAATTGGCCTGCTTGAATTTTGATTGGTTTCAAATTTGACGCTTATTGCGCTTTGCCGGCATCGATCCAGCGAATCACAAACTCAACTTCGTCTTGGCTCAAGGGCCCTGAGTCTTGCGGTGGTGGCATAATTTCGTCTTGATCTTCATTGGTCAATGAATGAACGATTTTGCTTTCAGCACCGGGAGTTTCCCACAAATGGGGTCTGTTCAGGATTTCTTGATAAGGGTAAAAAAGTACTCCAGCCGCTTCGATGTCTTCACTCTTATCGTTATGGCACCGGAGACATTTGGGCTGCAAGATTCGAGAAACCAAAGTTTGGTAGGTTAGGGGCATTTCGGAAATGGGTTTGTCGCCAGGCCCTGTGCTGGGGGCGTCGGGAAGATTCTGGCATGCGCTCAATGAACCAGCGAGAATATCTGTTGTTTCGGGAGCATTTTGATTAGCCCATGTAACTAAAATCTGTTTGGCGCAATCGGACAGGGGAGAATAGCCATTGCGGGCCGGGGGCATACTGTTACTTTTGATTTCAGAAAGAATTCTGGTTAAATTCTGTCTTACCGCAAGGAGGGAGCCAAGTTCAGGACTAGTGTGGCCGATATGGCAATCCATGCATGAACCGAGCACTCCCGTTTTGATCGAACTCCAACTCAGTGCTGTGGTTTTCCTAAAAGGAAGCGATTTTCCAGTGTCACCGGGGCCATCCCCGGGACCGTACAATTTTGTGGCATTACAGCTCACAAGAATAGAAAGGACAAAGAGGCTAGAGAGATTCAGAAAGTATCGACGCATATCCAAACTCCTAGGGAAGGGCGCCGATCGATACTGACTTCGATCGGCGCGTTGAGAAGGGTACAGAAAGGATTAGAAACCTTGGGAGAGAACTTTTCCGTTGGCATTCATATGAATTGAGTAAGTGCGGCCATCAGTGAGGTGCACAAGCATTAGCACGCCGGTGGCTTCTTTTTGCAGATCAACAGCCTGAGTGGTGCGTGCCACAACGATGTTGTCGGGAGAGGCAGAAAGATGATCAACAATTGCTTCGGCGCCTAGGTCCAAAAGTGTCGCGACATTGGCCGCATTGAAAATGGGACCTTGTGGAAATTTCGAAACAAAATTAGCGCTAGCTGTGCCTGCCTTACCGTTAGCATCAAATGGAATTTCTAAACTGTTCGGGTTGTTTTGATCCGCTGATGGAGAGAGTAATACAACCTTGAAGCCCTTCTCCACCGGAGTCACCGTGAGGGTGGTGATGTCGGTCAAGTAGCTGGCGTCAATTTTTGATTTCGCAACCAAGCCACCAATTTGATAAGACGCTTTTTCAACAATAAGCATGGGAGTCACTTCCTTAGCCATTGCCGAGAATGATACAAGAGCGGTTGCGATTGTGAGAATAAATTGTTTCATAGGTCCTCCATTGCCGGTTTGAATCGGCCGTTCAAATGAGGAAGTCAGCCCAATGCTTATTCCTGTTCTGTTTTGATTGATGCTTTGAAGAACAACGAAAGACAATTTTAATTTATTAAAATAAGTAGGTTAAACTTTTGTATTGCTAAACTAGAGGCTGACGCCATGGGTTCAACTAGTTCAATTCACGGGGATTTTTGACTGGTCCCTAACCACAGCATAAGCCGCGTTCTTTGCCGTAACGGCGAAGAGCGCGGCTTATGCTGTGGTTACCCTAAAACTTTCATTTAGAAATATAAGTTCAAATATTGTCTATTTGCGAAACAAGGCAGAGGCGAAAGGTATAAAATCTGAATGGTCAAAATCACGATCCTTAATTAAGACAATTGATTAAAATATATTTCTTGTGGAAAAAACTGATGAAATCTAAAAATTGTTTCACTTATGACTTACGAAAAAGAGGACCAGTATTTTTTAACGTCCTACGCATCTATTAGCATATAGAGTAAAACCTCCAAACCCACCGCGACGATCAACTTCAGTAACCGTCCCACTTTGAGCATGAAACACAACAGCATAGTCCGTCGTTAATCCAACGGTTCCACTCCACTCATAATTACCATTTACCATATCTTGGAAGATATATCTTATACCATCAAGACTAGCTTGCAAGTAATCGGCATTTGTAGGCAATCTCCAATAAACTTTAGGATTTGATGAAGAACTTAATCCCCCCTTACCTCCATTGTTAATAGCCGAATGTATGTCATCTACTTCTGTAAAATAATTCTCTCCATCATCCAAACAAGAGCTAATAGCTTTTATTGTAGGGCCACTTCCTACATGTTGATAGGTACCATTATTGCAAAAATTATCTGGATCATTTTCAGCAGCAGGGTTATTGGTAATATTGTTACTACCTGATGCCTGACACCAGTTTATTCCGGTAGAAACGAGCGAGCTCCAAAGCAGACCTGTTCGTTCATCTCGCCATACTTCCCTAGACAAATTATTTCCTGAATCGAAAGAACTAGTTCTTGTAACTAGTTTCCAATCGCTTTCACCGCTATTACCTTTTTGAAGAGCTGACCATGTAGCATTAGTTCCAATCACTCCATGAGTTGAGCAATTTACTATTCGAGCAGATATTGAACCAGATAGACCACACTTACAGGCACTATTTGCAGATCCTCCAGCTGTACCTGTACTAGAGTCACAGTTATTATCCCAGCCTGTCCTATTTACTAAGTTAGTACTTACTGATAAATTGTATATCTTATCTTTAGTAATTCTAGGTATTGCTCGATATCCAGAAGAGTTTTGAGGATATGCAGTCGCAGCACCCAATTCAACTTCATCTGAAATTGTCATCATTGTTGATCCTGGTTCCCTATGTAAATTTGAGTTTAATACAATACCTACAAAATTGCCGGTTACTCCAAATAAGCTAATACCATCTTTAATATTACTACTGATTAAATTGGAGTCGGTAAATTGAATAACATTACCATTGTAAAATCCTTTGGGAATTGTACCACTAACAACAGTTAAAGCACTGCCATTTGCCCAAGACAAAATATTGTTCCCCAATGATGCTGTCACATAGCGATTTGTTGCGGTCGAACATTGTGAGACATTCAATGCATCATCTGTACAAGCTGTGTAAGCTGGTACTAGTGATCCAGTTACACCAAATATATTTACTCCGTTTGAAATATTTGATGTAATAAGATCCGAATCACTCATTGTCACAGTTTGTGCGCCAGTATAATACCCAGCAGGGACCAATGTAGATAACGTTCCGACTGAGGCGACGATATTTGACCCTAAAGTTGTGGTCCAGTATGAATTGGTCGATGTTGCGCAAACTGAGCTCTGTAATCCGTTACTACTACAGGTAGATATAGATCCTGATCCTGATATTGCTGAACCCTGTACCCCAAAAATATTAACTCCGCTTAAAATATTACTTGAGATCAACTCGTTATCTTGAAAACTAATATTAGTTGATGAATAGAATCCAGTATTAATAGTTCCACTTACAATACTGCTGCCATTATCATTTGACCATGCAGTAATTGTTGAACCAATAGAAGACGTGATTACCTTACCATTGGTTGATACTTTGCAGGGATTAGTTATTGGAGTATTATCAGCGCATTCTACGAGTTCATTTTGAGATGAGTTATTTGTTTTTTTTTTAAGGTCATTATTTGCACTACAGCCAACTAATAACACGGCAGCAACTGAAAGTATTAATTCAAAACCTAACAAATATCTAAAACTAATTTCTACTAATGAGGTTAATTTCATAGTTTTATCCTCTTCAAAATTATAGTAATAATGTTTATCCAGTTTACATTATACTATCGGCAGATTAGGTATTAACTTTAGTTAATACAGTCTCAAATTTCCTCATAAAAAAAAGTTATCCAGTTGAGGAGGTCCGTTGTACTACCAGTGCCTTTTAGGTAAAGGTGTCCCATAATGGTCCAGGTTTGTAAAAATTAAGCCCAATTTTAATCTTGGTCATAGGGCTGGTGTTATTGAGGTAAGGCTCAGTCGAAACAAATGGCAAGGCCGGCCCCTTACTAAGCAACAAGGCCCAATCAGCTGTACAGCTTGGACATTGCTTATCTACCATCAATCATCCGTGGCCAATATCTTTATTGGACTTACCCCCTAGAAAACCCCTTCTTTATTTTTAAAATGATATTTATATATATATCGGGCAATTTTCCTTTTACATGGTTTACTTTTATCACATTCATTGAGATAAGATTCAAGACTATCTCGGGATTGAGAGTAATCATCGGCAAATCTATATACCAAATTCCTGTAAGCAACATATTGATCGGGTATATCTGAAATAGCTGAAAGATGGGATTTCAAGCACTCTAATCCTTGTTCGTATGAAAAAACGGGATTCAGATATTTTGCAATGTTATCAATTGCAGTTAAATAGGGTTTGTTTGTATTTTTTGGCCGAGCGTCTGGATTATTCTTGTAGTAGAGTTCACAATCTATAAGGCATCCATTTTTTGTTTGGGGAATTAAGGTACTCGATAGACACTCATTGGCAATTGCTTTTCGATAAAATAACATTAGAAATAGTGTCGGAAAAAATGATTTCATGAGGTTTTTATCGGCAATAACTTACCACGACTTAATGAGATGCAACTTAAAAGCTCGTTAAAATATAGATTGGTCTTGTTGAATTTCTGCTAGTAAGATTCAATTAAATGGGCTTAACCAAGGGAGAGAAAGATATTGTGGGTCAAATTTCTTTATTAGGATTGTATAAGCATTACTGTTATTTACTAATCTATAGGTCTGGTTGATATGGACTTGAGTCATACATCACAACCCGGCCAACCAATCTTGTGTGCGAAAATTACTAACTAAGTATATTTAATACCACAAGACTTCGATCCCGCTCTAAAAATACGCACA
>JBILOD010000296.1:0-5411 GCA_044374645.1 Pseudobdellovibrionaceae bacterium
TGGGTAGAAGAACGGCTCAATTCATAGGGAGCTAAAAAGGCCGAAGTACGTCTGGCCCCCATCATCTTGTTTTCAATTGGTATTAGAGGTCGAGTAAGAACGTGGCTGGTTGAGCGCTCAAAGGACACTACGTATGAGAGAGGGGTGACTCTCTTTCGTTGAGCAAATTTTGTACCTAACCACGCGGATACCTTTTTCGACAGATTCTCCAATACCCTATCAGTGTTGAGACCTATAGTGGTTATTTGATTTTTTCCTGCCACCAATTTGGTGGTCCGAAATTGACCATAATTTGCAGTTGCTCTGATGCTTCTCCGGGGACGAATTTTCGTGTAAATGGTGGCCTTTAGTTTCGAGGAGGTCCCATGATCCGTGCAGAACGTCGTCGCATTGAGCGTAGTTTACGCAGTTACAAAGCATTACCCACTGATGAACGGTTGACGGCCTCTTCAGGCATTGGTGTTTTGGTTGAGATTTTCCCTCAAATCCCCTTTATTTAGTGAGTTGGTGAAGCACTTGCCTGAGCGCCGGTCCCATCGCACATTGGGCAGAGGTCCTCTGGCCTTGAAGCTGATTGCGGGTCATTTGTTGAGGGTTGAGAGTGTTGAAGATTTAGAGGAAGTTCGTGATGATGAGTTTTTAATGGGATTATTTGACGACGATGTCCCTGCTCCTCGCACATTGCTTGATTATCTGAATGATTTTGAAGATGTCCACATTGATGGCCTCAATCAGTTTCTGAACATAATGAGTCGCACTTTGCATCAAATGGTCATTTCACAGCATCCAGAGGTGCTCGGTAAGGACCGAATCGTGGATATTGACTCCACTTACCACAAACACTGTGGCGATCTGATTGAGGGCGTGACCTGGAATTACAAGAATGAGTGGTCCTTGGAGTCTCAGGTGGCCTTTAACTCGCTTGGTGTTTGCCATCAGTTGTGGGTGCGGCCAGGCAACACTAAATCCGGCACTGACGCTGATGTCAGGATCAACAATATTTATTCACCAAGAGTTCCACAGGTGGAGCGCAAACGGAGGGGGCTCGATTATGTTCGAATGGACTCTGCGTTTTGCAATCAGAGCACCATCACTGGGTGTGTGGGGCGAGGGTTGTTGTTTACCATCACAGCCAATAAGGCGCCGACATTTTGGCACAGACTTCTGGATCAGCAAGGCGTGGACTGGAAAGATTGGATTTACACAGAAAAGGAACTAAAGACCTTTCCTCGTCAGGGCATGGAGCCCCCGAAAGTCCAATTGGGAAGACTCTGGTGGACCCCTGGCTGGTCAGAAGACAAGCTTTTATTCCCGATTATTGTTAAACGAACGTGGAAGAGTTTTTGTCAGTACAGAGAGAAAAATAAAAATGCCGATTCGCTGTTCGATGCGGCCGGCATCGCTGAGACGGGAGGATGGGATTACTACGCTTTGGTTACGAACTTGGATTTAAACGAGTGGATCCATCAGGAGATTATGGCTCACCACCAAAAACGTGGCTCTTCAGAGAATATGAATAAGGAAGCCAAGTACTGCTATTCACTGAACAATCTTCCCTGTCGTAAATTTGTGGCCAATCGAGCTTGGTACATCTTTGCGATGACCGCGCACAATCTAATGAGGTTCGTGGCCATTATGGACAATCCCGAGCATCCTACAATGGCGAAAAAAATGAGACGAAAATTAATCAATTTTCCAGCTAAGATCCAAGAACGTGCGAAGGCCCTGTGGCTTCGAGTTCCAGTCAAATACTTCAAGGAGGTGATAGAGCTCATAGAGGATTGGTGCTTCCCGGAGCAAGTGTGCACCCATATACACTCGACGGCGTAGAGCCCGAGAGTCGTTTGAGCTCTTTGACAACCGCATAGATCGGTCTTGAGAGTGTCAAGACAAGGGTTTGATGTTGGGATGTGAAAGGGTTTGAACCGCGGACTCGGCACAATAAGTGCTAAACAAATCTTGATTGAATTAACGCGGTTTATCCGCGCCGTTGAGGTACCAAGCTTCTCTAAAATCTCAGACCTACAAACAAAAAAACCACCTTGCGGTGGTTTGATTGGTAGTGAGGGGCGGACTTGAACCGCCGACCTACGGATTATGATTCCGTTGCTCTAACCAGCTGAGCTACCCCACCATCTATTCTGTTTTTAAGAACGAAAGACACTTTTAAATCTAAATATTACTCTATGTCAACCGGCTACCCCGCGTCGCAGATCAGAATTTTTCTATTATTGACTCTGATGCTTAATCAATCTGCAATCAGATTTGGCTTTATCGATAAAAGTCCCAGAAACACAGAAGTTTTTGGACTATTTAAAGGAGTATACATGAAAAAACTAACTGTTTCATGGCTTGTAATAGGCATCGCTGCCTGTAATCCGTCCCCGCAAAGTCCCTTTGAGTCTCAAAATTATGATCAAAAAGACGCCCCAGCCATTATTGGCCAAGCGACGGAAGCCCCTGTTATTACGGTGACCGATCTAAAAGGCCAACCCCTTGTCGGAGCCAAAATTCTAATTGGCTCCCGTCTCGGACAACCATTCGTGAATAATCTCATTCAGACCGACCAGGCCGGACATGCCGTCGCCCCAGCCGAATGGAGTACATTGAATTCGGTGACGGTTAATCACCCTGGTTACTTGCGCATGACTTATCTCAATGTGATGCCACAAGCCCTAACGTTTAAGCTCCGTCCCCTCGAAAAGGGTGAACGCATCGAACTTTCCGGCACCACGACAGGCTTTGGGAACCTCAATCGCGATAACATCGCTGATTTCGGATTAGTCATTCCCTCGCTCACTAAACGTGACCTCTTTGCCTTCAGTTTAGACAAAATTATTAGCCCAGAAATGGATGTCATTGAAATTGCCGGCATGGATTCGAAAGTGCCAAGCAATTTAACCCTTCCCCGTCAGCGGGAAACCTATGTAATTCCGATCACTCTCGAGAAAGAGCGTTATCGTATGTACTTCAACGAAGCTGGCCCTAAAAAGCTCTACGCTCTTCATGGTAAATTCCCATTCAAGGAAGTTGTGGATCAAATTCGCAATAAAACACCCTTTCAAACGCTCGTGAACTACTTTGAGTTCTCTAATGGAAGTATGCGTGATGTGACTATCAGCGGCCCAACCCAGTTGCACCTTCCGGTGAATGAGATGACCTTTACCGCCTCCGATCGAATGACACCTCCCCGATTAGATTCTGACAAGGTGATGATCGCGATTTCATTATTTGAAAATAATGGATATTTGTACCCTACCGACATTCATAAAGTTGAAAATAACAACACCTTCACCATGAAGGGGTTGGCTAAAGCTCAACGAATGTATCTTTCAATGGTGAAGCGATCCAGCGACTTCAATGGTAAAGGAGAAGTTCAGGAGGCTACCAGTGCGGAACTCGTTCCTCAGGAACAAGAGCACTCTCCAACCTTCCTTGGACTGATTCCACTGCCACAGGTAACTACCACAGGATGGACTTCGAAGATCCCTGAAAATCAAGGACCTATTGCACCGCTCACCACCTACTCTGTGCTGTCTAAAGTAGTCCAAAATGGCAAACAAAAGACCGTGGTTCGAGAGTGGGAATTCTACTCTGCGAATTGGGTCGAGAACCTCGAAGTGCCAGAGTGGCCAGCCAATAGTTTTGACCAGTCATTCGAACTTTCTGAAGACGAAGCTTATGTTCGCCCAAAAACCACGACATCTCAACGCTGGGAAATCACTTACATTGGAACTAATCAAAAACTTCCTGTTCCCATTCAATCCAAAATGGGTCCTGATGTCGTTGACTACACCACCCACATTAGCTTCAACAGCGTTGAGTTTTAAACTATTGAGTCTTAAACTTCGGATGCCCGAATATTCGGGCTTTGGGTTTTGGTATTTAGATTCTGGTGAAAAAGTCCAACTTCGTCACTCGTGGGCCTCGCGCCGTTGGCGCAACTCACTTGGGTAGATGCACTTCAACTCTCCCCCAATGTGGGCACCCATTCGCAGAGGGGAATCCCCGCACTGATTACGCCGCGTTCGATTTGAAACTTGCCGACTTGAACTTGACTCGTTTTCATCAGACTCTATTAATCTCGCTTTTTAAAAAAAGGCCTAGCAAAACACTGGACCGGAGATTCCTCGACTATGAATAGAGTTTATTTATTTGTTTTCATGCCCATCGCACTTTCAGGCTGTATCTCTATGTTGCCACAGCGGTCTCCATTAAAGGAGACCATTTACCGCGGTTCCCTGCAAAGCGTGTGGTTGGCTACCGAAAAAGCCCTCGTAAACTACCCAATTGCCGAAAGTAACATCGATGCTGGATTATTGAAAACTGATTTCCAGCGGGGCCCCAATTGCTTCAAATCTCCGGGACAGACGGACAAGTACTCTTCCGGTGTTCGATGTCAGCTCATCTTTAATTTTGTGAAAATTCCGGGGAGCGGCATAAGAGTAAGAGTCACAAAAGTTCTGGAAATGGTCAGAGATTTTGTATCAGAGCCTGAATCCATTAAATCTGATGGCCTCGAAGAGATGACTATTCTTTATCGTATTGATCGAGAGCTGAGTCTTGCCAAAGAAATTAGGACCGAACCAACCATTGAATTCGAATCAGAGTGATTTAGTTTTCCCACTCATTTCCCACCAATTCAACCAACGCTTCCGGTGCTCCTCTATGCTTTCTTGTGTTGAACCGAACTGAAAATCAGAGGCTTTTTCCAAGGCCTGAATCGAGATGGCCTGCAACTCAAGATCGTTATCCTTGAGGAGGGCAATAAAGTTGGCCATTTCCTTCTTTTGAGGATTCTTTGCCAAAAGCTGAAGTGCCTGAGAACGAATCCAAAGGCTCTGTCCTTTTCTGACGTTGATTGGATCTCTTATGATATTCCAAAGAAGCGATCGATCGGTCGCTTCACCTGTGGCACCTAAAATATCGACGGCTGCAGATCGCACAACCAAGGCTTTGTCATATACCATTTTTCGAGCCAACATGGCAGCCTCTTCCGACGAAATCTCAGACGCAGCCATCATTGCGGCTGATCGCATAAACCATTCATTACTTTTTGCGGCCAACGCTATATCGGATCGCATTTCACCACCCAAAAGACGGGCCGCTAAAACTAACGATCTCCAACGAACTTGCAAATCAGACTCACTGTTAAATGCAATTTTCTTAAGAATGAGTTTCTGGTCGAGACTTAACTTATGGGCCATTTTTTCAAGATCAGGTTTTGCCAATCGCAAAAGTTGTTCCGTATCTCGCAAAAGTACATCTGAGGTCAAAACGGGTTCTTTGGCAGCCCAAATGGAGAACGGCACCAATCCAGTCGCTACGACCATAACTAACGATCCTAGAATCTTCATTTTAGGCCCCCTCCTTTTTGAGAAAGTTATCAAACTCATTCATTGCCTCGGTAT